>JBCCLS010000163.1:0-7128 GCA_039026835.1 Bacteroidota bacterium
ATTTTTAGAACCTTTGCCGTAAAAGATCCAGATACGTTGGTATATGGCGTAGACACCTATCCTGATGCATCTGAAAATGCCAACTTGAAAAGTCTACTGAAAATTCCATTCAATAAATACCGTCCGCCAACAACCTTAAATGCAGATGAATAAACGCAGAAGTATACACTACTGTTTTGGTATTGTTTTGGTATTTTTAGTCATGCTACTCATGAATTGTTCTGGCAACACACAAAAAAAAGACACCACCAAGAGTGTCAATATTCAAGGACATCGTGGTTGTAGAGGTTTGTTACCCGAAAATTCTATGATCGGATTCGAAAAAGCCATTGAACTTCATGTTTCCACCTTAGAATTGGATGTGGTCATATCCAAAGATCATAAAGTAGTTGTTTCGCACGAACCGTTTTTAAATCATGAAATTGCACTCGATTTACAAGGAAATCCAATTCCAGAAAGTGAAGAGAAAAGTTACAATCTGTACCAAATGACGTACGACAGCATTCGTCAATATGATTGTGGAACAAAAGTGCACCCACGATTCCCAACTCAACAAAAAGTAAAAGTTGCCAAACCTCTTTTGGAAGATGTAATCGCAATGGCAGAAGCAAAAACAGGCAATACCATTTCTTACAATATCGAAATCAAACGTCAACCTTCTTATGATGGTGTGTATGCACCGCCAGTGGCAACTTTTGTAAAATTGGTGTTGAAAGTGGTTCAAAAGTATAATTTAGGAAACAGAGTCAATCTACAAGCTTTCGACATAGAAACCTTGGAAGAAATTAAAGCGCAAATGCCAAACATGAAACTGGCGTTACTGATAAGTGGGGACGAATCAATTGATGCAAAGCTAAAACGACTCACGTTTACACCAGAAATCATCAGTCCAAACTATAAACTTTTAACAGAAAAAAATGTCCGTGAATATCAAGAAAAAGGATTTTTGATCATTCCGTGGACCGTCAATAAAGAAATTGACATATTGCAACTTATGCATTGGAATGTAGATGCAATTATTACGGATTATCCTAACTTTATGCTCCCAGAATCGTAAACGCATGCAACATGTTTTAGTCATTGGCTATGTGTGGCCAGAACCCAATTCTTCCGCAGCAGGCTCACGCATGTTGCAATTGTTGGAATTATTTCGAGCCGAAAATTGGAAGGTAACTTTTGCTTCTCCGGCTGTAGCGAGTGAATTTTGTGTTGACTTACGTCAGATGGATATTGCTACCCAAACCATTCAGATCAACGACAGTAGCTTTGACGAGTTCATTAAAAAATTGCAGCCAACTATCGTACTGTTTGATCGTTTTATGATGGAAGAACAATTTGGTTGGCGTGTGAAAGAACATTGCCCAAATGCACTTCGAATTCTGGATACGGAAGATTTACACAGTTTGCGCAAAGCACGCCATCAAGCACTCAAAGATGGGAAAGATTTTCATATCAATCAACTCAAAAATTACCAATTGGCACAACGTGAAATTGCCAGTATCTTGCGTTGCGATATTTCGGTATTAATTTCTGAAGTAGAACTCAATCTGCTCATCAACGATTTTAAGATTGATGCTTCTTTGTTGTTGTATCTTCCGTTCATGCTAGAAGTTCCTTCCACAGAAACCATTAAAGCATTACCAACTTTTGAAGAGCGACAACATTTTGTCACCATCGGAAACTTTTTGCATGCACCCAATCGGGATGTAGTAGAATATCTAAAAAAGGAAGTCTGGCCAGCATTGCGGAAAAAATTGCCCAAATCGGAGATGCATGTGTATGGTTCGTATGCAAAATCACATAACTTGCAGTTGAATCAACCCAAAGAACGTTTTTATGTAAAAGGCAGAGCGGAAAGTGCTGCTGAGGTAATTGCAAAGGCAAGAATTCTGTTAGCGCCATTGCGTTTTGGAGCAGGACTCAAAGGAAAATTTATTGACGGTATGCAAAACGGAACACCTTGTGTAACATCGTCTATCGGAGCGGAAGGCATGCATGGCGATGTACCTTGGAATGGAATCATTGCAGATGACATAGAAACATTGGTCAATCAAACGGTAGATTTATATACAAACAAAGAACGCTGGCTACAAGCGCAGCAAAATGGTTTTAGAATCCTAGAACAGCGCTATCAAAAACTATTCTTTCAACAACAACTTTTAGACAAAATTGCAACTACACAAAACCATTTAGAAGCACATCGAACTCAAAACTTTTTCGGAAGCATGCTGCAATTGCACAATACGCAAAGCACCAAATACATGTCATTATGGATCGAGGAGAAGAATAAGGATTAACTTTTTAATGTATCAATGTAGCAATTGTTTAATGTGCTAATTTGATAATTTCAAGATTTGAAAATAGTTTAATGTACTAATGGGCGTTTGTGATTGGAAATTTGCTGGCGCTTATTTTTGTGTATTTGTGCGCTCGCTGTTGCTCGTTTGTTTATTGATCTTCTATGTGATGTTGTTTCGTACGTCATGCTGAACTTGATTCAGCATCTCATAAATCAAACACTTCTCAATAATTCTACTAAGCCAATCAAAGCGACCTAGACCTAATACCCAAAACCTAACACCCAACACCCAACACCTAATTACTCATACATCAAATACTTTTCTCTAATTTTTTGGAACGCTTCCAATCCAGCTTTCCAAGATTTTTTAATATCAACTTCAGACATTCCTGCTTCAATTTGCTGTTGTAATTTGTTGGTTCCAGCTAATTTTGAGAAGAATTTGTTTTTATTGAAAAAAGCTGTTTTTGGTGCGTATTGTGCATGTGTTTCGTAGAATTCTAACAACCATTTTAAATTGAGTTCTGATAAGCGCGTTTCCTTTGTTAAGTCATATCCATGACACTCTTCTCCTTTATGTTTTGGATTTTTCGCACCAAAATTTGGTTTGGGTGTAAAACTGTAAAAATGACGCTTCAACACGTATTCAGGTGTTCCTATGATTTGAAATTGCTGCTCCGTACCGCGTCCTACACTAATCGGAGTTCCTTCAAACAAACACAAACTCGGATACAAATTAATTGCTGTATCATTTGGTAAATTTGGCGAAGGTTTTATGGGTAAACTGTATGGTGTTTCGTGTGTGTAATTATCTACTGAAATCACAGACAAATCACATTGAATTTTATTGGCTAACCATCCTTCTCCATTAATCATTTGCGCATATTCTCCAATGGTCATTCCATGCACAATCGGAATAGGATGCATGCCCACAAAACTCTTATATTCGGCTTCCAAAATAGGTCCGTCTACATAATGTCCGTTTGGATTGGGTCTGTCCAACACAATCACAGGGATATCAGATTCTGCACAAGCTTCCATGACATAATGAAGTGTAGAAATGTAGGTGTAAAAACGAACACCGACATCTTGCACATCAAAAATAACAACCTCTAAATTTTCAAGCTGTTTTGGAAAAGGTTTTTTGTTTTTTCCGTACAAAGAAATAATCGGCAATCCAGTTTTGATATCTTTTCCATCTTTTACAATTTCGCCTGCATCAGCTTTTCCACGAAAGCCATGTTCGGGAGAAAAAACTGTTTTTACATCTACATTTAATGTTACGAGCGAATCCACCAAATGTGTATAACTGTTGTCAGATGTAAATATGACACTCGTCTGATTTGCCACAATGCCCACACGTTTATTTTTTAGTTTTTGAAGCAACTCTTGGGTTTTATTAGCGCCCACGATGATTTCGTTCAGCGTCGCATCTGCGGAAGCGATATCAGTTACAGGAGAAATACTAGTATCGGCAATATTTTGTGCGTTTTGTTTTGGAGTGGATTGACATCTTGCGAAAAATCCAATCAATAACAACAATAAAAACGTATTTTTGAAAAATCTATAAACCATTCTTTACTTTGAATTACGAGTTTTTTATTGCCAAACGTATTATTAAGGCAAAACAATATAAAAGTAGTGTTTCGGCAACAATAATAAAAATCGCAATTGCTGCGATTGCTATTGGCATTATTATGATGATGGTTGCGATTGCTACAGGAATGGGACTGCAAAAAACGATCCAAGAAAAAGTTGCAACGTTCAATGGACACATCCAAATCTCCAACTTTGACAATAATAATTCGGAAGTTTCGCTGATGCCATTGCCGGTAGAACAGGATTTTTATCCAGATTTTACTCAGGTTGAAGGTGTTACACACATTCAGGCAGTTGCGATAAAAGCTGGAATCATTCGCACTGAAAAAACCTTTGAAGGCGTGTTGGCGAAAGGTGTTGGGATGGATTATAATTGGAGTGCATTTGAAGAATTTTTAACAGAAGGTCGTTTTCCCAATGTTGGGGAAAAGCGAGAAAATAGGGAAGTGCTGATGTCTGCGTTTATGGCGAGACGACTCGAATTGAAATTAGGCGACAGTTTTAAAACCTTGTTTCTTAAAGAAAACACGAATGAAATCCCAAACGAACGCACCTTTAACATTGTTGGAATTTACGATTCAGGTTTTCAAAAATTTGATGCCAATGTTATGTTGATAGATATTCGTCACATTCAGCGCATGAACAAATGGAAAAATGGAGAAGTTGGGAATTTTGAAGTATTCATTGACGATTTTGGCAGCATTCAACAAAAAACACAAGAAATTTACGATGGCATTCCACCAAATTTAGACACGCAAAGTGTGATTAGTAAGTTTCCATTTATCTTTGAATGGATTTCACTATTTGATGTCAATATCTTTCTCATTATCGGAATCATTATCATTGTAGGTGGTATTAATATGATTACTGCTTTATTGGTGTTAATTTTAGATAGAACTCCCATGATTGGTATCTTGAAATCGCTTGGGAGTAGCAATTGGAGCATTCGGAAAATATTTTTATACAATGCAGCGTATTTGATTGGTATCGGATTGCTTTGGGGAAATATCATTGGCATCGCTTTCATTTGGGCACAGCACACGTTTGGCTTCTTAAAATTTCCAAATCCGGAGCAATATCATACTGCAATTATTCCTACACACATAGAAATTTGGCATGTGTTGGCGCTCAATGTAGGCACATTGGTTTTGTGTGTGTTGATGTTGTTACTTCCTTCTTATATAATTACTAAAATATCTCCTGTAAAAGCGATAAAATTTCAGTAATGTTAATAGTCTATTAATTTAATAGGCTTTTCGGATTTTAATGCTATAAAATCTGTATAGACTTTGTATATTTGCCAATTCAAGAGACAACAATGAAATACGCAAAAAACATATTAGAGACTATTGGAAATACACCTTTAGTTAAAATGAATGCCTTAGTGGAAGGTATTGATGCTTTGGTATTGGCAAAATACGAAACATTCAATCCGGGAAACTCAGTAAAAGATAGAATGGCATTGAAGATGATTGAAGATGCAGAAGAAGACGGGCGTTTACAACCTGGTGGAACCATTATTGAAGGAACTTCTGGTAACACAGGAATGGGCTTGGCTTTGGCAGCTATTGTAAAAGGCTACAAACTTGTGTGTGTGATGGCAGATAAGCAATCGAAGGAAAAGATGGATATTTTACGTGCGGTTGGTGCTGAAGTCGTTGTATGTCCGACTGCGGTGGAACCAGACGATCCACGTTCGTATTATTCCGTATCAAAACGTATGGCGGAAGAAACACCGAATTCATGGTATGTAAATCAATATGACAATCCAAGTAACGCAAAAGCGCATTATGAAAGTACTGGACCTGAAATTTGGGAGCAAACCAATGGAAAAGTAACGCATTTTATTGTAGGTGTGGGAACTGGAGGAACCATTTCAGGTGTTGGAAAATATTTAAAAGAGCAAAATCCGAATGTGAAAGTTTGGGGTGTCGATACGTATGGTTCTGTATTTAAAAAATATCATGAAACAGGTATTTTTGATGAAAATGAAATCTATTCGTATGTCACCGAAGGAATTGGAGAAGATATTTTACCTAAAAATGTGGACTTTACTATTATTGACGGATTCACAAAGGTAACCGATAAAGACGCCGCAGTATACACACAGCGTTTGGCAAAAGAAGAAGGTATGTTTTTAGGAAACTCTGCTGGAGCAGCTATCAAAGCGGTGTTACAACTAAAAGAACACTTTACCAAAGATGATGTGGTAGTGGTTTTATTCCACGATCATGGAAGTAGATATGTTGGGAAAATGTTTAATGACGAATGGATGCGCGAACGTGGCTTTTTGGAAGAAGAAGTTTCAACTGCTGCTGATTTGATCAAAGATCATTCTGACAAACCATTGGTTACGGTAAAAACAGGCGAATTGGTATCGCATGCTATCGAGCGTATGCGTAAATTCAAAATTTCACAAATTCCAGTAGTGGATACAGAAGGATTTGTAGGTTCAGTAGATGAAACCTCACTGTTTGCAAAATATATGGAAGATAAAGATATTGCTGATATATCTATAGCTGATGTAATGCAAGAACCGTTTCCTATCATACATCACCACACGCCCATCGATGAAATTTCAAAGTTGATCACTAAAGATAATCAAGCGGTATTGGTTGATTTAGGAGATCAAAGACACCATATCGTTACAAAGTATGATATCATCAAAGGAATTGGATAATATATACAAACTACAACGCATAAAAAAAGTCGAATAGCAACATTCGACTTTTTTCATTTATATATTTTACCTAGTAATTTCTATACTGTGGAATCTTTTGTTTTAAAATCTGCAACAAGTTTCTTGTAACGTCTTTCCAAATTTCTGTTATCTATCAAAATAATTACCAATACAGACAAAAAGATTAGAATAAAATAGCCTAACACAGAATCTAAGGTTTCATCTTCATCATCTGATACTTCATAATACATACCACTGTCGTCTGCTGTAATGCTAGGTGAGTCTATAATGTTTCCTTCGGAAGGTTCAGTTGAAATAATGGTGTGAACTTGAAAAGCAGAATTATTTGTAATTATAGAATTACCTGCTGTAAGTAGGTTGCAAGCATATACTAAAATTAATGTTATGATATATTTCAGTTTCACGATTTAAAAATATAAAAAAAAACTCACAAAAATAATTTTAACACTTGATTTTTAGTTATTTAAGCCCACTTAGTCTAGCCGTTTTATAAAACAAACACAATTCAAGACACTTTTTTCTTTGTAAG
>JBCCLS010000164.1:0-7101 GCA_039026835.1 Bacteroidota bacterium
AACAAATTCAATCAAAAAGCATTTAAAAACACAAATAAGGTGTCAATTTTAAATGAAAACATACTAAAAAGCACATAATTCCATATAATTTTAATAAAAAAACACACTTAAATAGTCCTTTTTTTCAAGGATATAATTTAAGGTTTGATTTTTGTGGTACTTGCTTGATATTTGTATATTGCCAGCTTTATAAAATAAAATTACTCAAACTGAAAAGCATTTAACAAGCTTACTCAAAAAAACGCATTGCAAATGAAAATAAAGTATATTTTTCTTTTTCTCGTCCTAGGATGTATCAACATGACTTCGGCTCAGGAAAAAGAATTTACATTGGATGAAATATGGTCTGGAGCTTTTAGAACAAGCGGAATGGATGTATTACATTCTATGAACAACGGTCAACAGTATACAGTGCTTGACAGAAGAGCAGGAGCGGTTGATAAATACGATTACAAAACCCTTCAAAAAGTAGAAACAATTGTCAATGCGAGTGACCTTCCTGAAGTAGGAAGATTTTCTTCCTATGAATTTAGCAATGACGAAAGCAAGTTAATGTTAGCAACCAAAGTAGAGCCAGTATTCAGAAGATCTCGATTGGGCATTTACTATGTGTATGACATTGCTTCCAAACAAGTGGTAAGAATTGCCAATCGCAAAATTCAAGAACCTACTTTTTCTCCAGACGCTAGCAAGGTTGCATATGTGTTTGAAAATAATATTTATGTCAAAGATTTAGTTTCGGGAACTACCACACAGATCACAACGGATGGTATAAAAAATATGATCATCAATGGTGTGACGGATTGGGTGTATGAAGAAGAATTTGGTTTTGTACGCGCTTTTCAGTGGAATGCTGCCAGTGATCATATTGCATTCATTCGCTTTGATGAAACAGATGTGCCAGAGTTTTCTATGGATATGTATAGAAGTGAATTGTATCCGCAGCAACATGTATTCAAATACCCAAAAGCTGGCGAGAAAAATGCAGATGTTTCATTGCATTTGTACAGTTTGAAAGCAGAAAAAACCTCAAAAATTGATTTAGGGAACTACACAGACTTCTATATTCCAAGAATCAAATGGACAAACGATTCTTTCGTGTTAAGTGTGCAAGTGATCAACAGACATCAAAACGAATTGGATTTGATCATGTACAATGCAGAAAGCAATCAGTCTACAATTGTATTGAAAGAAATTGACAAAGCATACGTAGATATCACGGATAATTTAACGTTTCTGGAAGATAACAGTTTTATCTGGACAAGCGAAAAAGACGGATTTAACCATATTTATCACTACAAAAAAGATGGAAGTCTGATCAATCAAGTTACGCAAGGATCTTGGGAAGTAACCAACTATTACGGTTATGACGAAAAATCTGATCGTGTGTTCTATCAATCGGTTGAAAATGGTTCTGTCAATCGCGATATTTATTCCATCAAAATAAACGGAAAGAAAAAGAAAAGACTTTCTTCTAAAGAAGGCACCAATAGTGCTAAATTTAGTGCAAACTTCACCTATTTTATCAATACATTTTCCAGTGCGACAACGCCACCAGAATATTCATTACACACAGCGAAAAACGGAAAACTAGTAAAAGAAATTAAAAACAATAACAGCGTAAAAACAAAATTGGCAGACTACAAAATGTCTGAAAAGGAATTCTTTACACTTACCACAGCAAAAGGACACGAATTAAATGCTTGGATGGTAAAACCGACCAACTTTGATGTTTCCAAAAAATATCCTGTATTTATGTATCAATATTCAGGGCCAGGATCGCAGCAAGTCGCAAATAAGTGGAATAGTACTAACGATTATTGGTATCAAATGTTAGCACAAAAAGGAGTTATTGTGGTTTGTGTAGACGGCCGCGGAACAGGATTTAAAGGTGCTGATTTCAAAAAAGTAACCTACAAAGAACTAGGAAAATATGAAGTAGAAGATCAAATTGACGCTGCTATTGAACTTGGAAAACGTTCGTACATAGATAAAGATCGTATCGGAATTTGGGGATGGAGTTACGGCGGCTTCATGTCGAGCAACTGTATCTTAAAAGGAAACGATGTGTTCAGTATGGCCATTGCAGTGGCACCTGTAACAAGCTGGCGTTTTTACGATACCATTTATACTGAACGCTACATGCAAACACCACAAGAAAACGCAAGTGGTTACGATGATAATTCACCAATCAATCATGTAGACAAATTAAAAGGAGATTACCTATTAATTCACGGTTCGGGTGACGACAATGTACATGTGCAAAACACCATGCGTATGATTACCGCATTGATCAACGCCAACAAACAATTTGATTGGATGATTTATCCAGATAAAAATCATGGAATATACGGCGGCTATACACGCCTACACCTATATACAAAAATGACAAAGTTTATTGAAGACACTTTGTTAAACTAACACTAACCTTAATTTACAATTACACTAATCCTAACAATTAATTATAATGACAAACTCGGTAACAAACGCCAAGGAAAAGGAAATCTTTGGACATCCAATTGGACTGTACGTATTATTTTTTACAGAATTATGGGAACGCTTCTCCTACTACGGGATGAGAGCATTATTGGTATTATACGTAGCAACATCAGCAACAGCAGTCGATCCTGGATTGGGCTGGAGTAATGGAGATGCAATTTGGCTATACGGATGGTATACCATGTTGGTATATGTAGCTTCCATTCCTGGTGGATTCATTGCAGATCAATATTTGGGTCAAAAGAAAACAGTAATGCTTGGCGGATTTTTGCTCTGTGCCGGACATTTAGTGTTGGCAATTCCAACGGAATGGGCATTCTTTACAGGCTTGTTATTAATTATTTTAGGTGTTGGAGGATTAAAACCAAACATTTCAACCATGGTTGGAGGTTTATATAGAGAAGGCGACATCCGTCGTGATAGCGGATTTACAATTTTCTATATCGGAATCAACATTGGAGCTTTCTTATCAAGTATCATCGTAGGATTGGTTGCTTACAAATATGGATGGCATTATGGATTCGGATTGGCAGGTATTGGAATGTTAATTGGACAAGCAGTTTTTATTTATGGTCAAAAATATTTAACGCATGTTGGAAACTTTATTGGTTCCAAAGATTCTGGTGTAGATCCAGAAGTGAGAAAAAAGCCATTGACAAAAATTGAAAAAGATAGAATCATTGTATTATTAATTTCGTTCTTAATCGTAGTCGTATTCTGGGGTGCATTTGAGCAAGCAGGAGGACTCATGAATTTATATACGGATGCCAAAGTAAATAGAGAGATTGGCTTATCGTGGTTAGAAGAAATTCCAGCAGCGGTATTCCAGTCGTTAAATGCAGGATATATCATCATCTTCGGAACGGTGATTGGCGGTTTCTGGTTGTGGTGGAAACGAAAAGGAAAAGAATCTTCATCGCTTTTCAAAATGGCAATCGGAACCATTATCATGGGATTAGGATATGTGTTCATGATGTTTGCTTCTAAAGAAGCAAGTGCAGAAGCTTTTGGAAAAGCAGCTATGATTTGGATTTTCTTAGCATACTTATTCCACACGATTGGAGAATTGTGTACTTCGCCAGTATCTTTATCATTCATTACCAAATTAGCGCCTGTAAAATACGCATCTATCATGATGGGAATTTACTTTGCAGCAACAGGTTTCGGGAACAAATTAGCAGGAAGCATCGGAGAAGCCGCACAGCTAGAATCCTATAGTGGAAGTATGACGGCTTCTATGGAACAAATCTATAATTACACCGAAAAGAAAGATATTGAAGTAAAAAAACTTGTCGATGGTAAAGTAGATATTGTTACCGTAAATGCCTATCCAATTGATGAAGACAAAAACTTCTCTATCAAATCGAAAATATACCTAAATGGTGACAATATCGTATTTACAGAGCACGAAAATGGAAAGGATTTAACAAGTTTATTCGATCTAACGAAAGTAGAAGAAGAAGGAAAAACAGCAGAAGAAGTTGCAGAAGCGAAGGCAGGAAAAGAAGAAGCATACGAAAGCTTAAAAGTCTATTTAAAAGAAAATGGTGCCACGCAAGAAAACCCATATCATGCAAAATTGGCTTTCGAAAAAGATAAAGACAAAGCACAAATTGTAGAAAATAAAGGTGATGGAAAAGATTATGGTGTTTCATTTGTAGTAGAAGAAGCGCAAAACGAACAAGAATACAAAATCTTTACATTCTTGGTAATCTTTACAGTTGCATTCGGATTGTTATTAATTATCTTCTTGAAGAAATTGAAGAAGTTGACACACGGAGCAGAAGACAACGAAGGAACGTTCAACGAAGAAGCAGAAGGTTTCGAATTGGCAGACGGTCAAAGTTAATCCCTTGTTCAACTAAAATTTTACACCATGAGTACATCATCTACAGAAAACTTTTTTGATACCAAAGTAATGGGACATCCTGCGGGATTATTTGTCCTGTTTTTTACAGAAATGTGGGAGCGTTTTTCCTATTATGGAATGCGCGTACTCCTCGTATTTTTCTTCACCGCATCTATACTTGATGCAGGTTGGGGCTGGCCCAAAGAACATGCATTAGCCATTTTTGGAACCTATGCATCGCTGGTTTATTTATCCACAATGGTAGGAGGATATTTTGCAGATAAAGTCATCGGATTCCGCTGGGCAGTCGTTTTAGGCGCTTTGCTTATGACACTCGGTCACGGTGCTATGGCATTGGAAACTCCTTTTTTCATTTACTTAGGATTGACCTTACTTGTATTTGGAAGTGGTTTCTTTAAGCCAAACATGACCTCAATTATCTCAGAAATGTACAAAGGCAAGCCAGAAAAGAAAGATGGTGCGTATACCATATTCTACATGGGTGTAAATGCAGGTGCGTTCTTTGGAATTATGATCTGTGGATACTTAGGTGAAAAAGTAGGTTGGAGTTACGGATTTGGAGTTGCAGGAATCTTCATGTTATTTGGATTATTGCAATTCTGGTTTTCACAAAGCATCTTTGGAGATATCGGACTCAAGCCGAAAAAAGAAAATTTGGAAAGTTCAGATGCGTATTCAGAAGCGAATGGAGGTCCAAAAAATCCGTTTACGACAGTACAACAAGTGATTATTGTACTTTGTGTTGTTTTGGGATTAACGTGGATATTAAACGATCCTATTTCTAAAATTACGGAAGGCGAATACAATATTTACAGTTTTGAGTTTCTAGGATTAGACGGAAATACATTCGTCATTTTAGTAGCGTTAGCGTTGTTCATTGCATTGCTAGCCATTCGAATTCCTAAATACATTCCAGTAGTACGCGATCGAATGTTAGCCATTGTATTCTTTGCATTCATTACCATGTTTTTCTGGGCGTTATTTGAACAAGCGCCAGGCTCGTTAAACTTATATGCCAGAGATTACACACAGCGAGTACTCGAAGGACTTTCAGGTGATATTTTTAAGGTGGTAGATGCCTTAATTACCATTGTTCCACTAGCGATTATTACGTATGTTTTGATTCGATTGTTCCAAAAAACATTCAAAAAATATGCGTTGGCTAATATTATTTTAGCATTCAGTTTTATAATTATTTGGGGACTGGCGGTGATGAAAGTATACAACGATTATAAATCGGCTTCGTATAAAGTAGAATATGTAGATAATAATGGAAATACAAAAACAGAAAAGATTGTTACCTACACAGAATTCAAAGAAGGCGAACAAATGCCTATTTTGGATAATGAAACAGTTACCATTTACGACGCTACAGCAGAAGAAAATGAAAAAAATACGATAAAAGATAATTATCTATTCAACGAAAAAGGCAAAGAGCAAGGGGAAATCTTCACAGCAAAGATCACCAAACTCATTGAACGCGATAAAATTGGTGCAGGAATCAAAAATACATTTGGAATGTTTGCCTTTACTAATCCAGCAGGGAAAACCATTACCAAAGAAGTAAAGCTTTCAGGCGATATGAAAAAACTGAAAGTAGGCGATTCCAAACAATTATTCATCAAGCATAGCATAAAATACGACAATCAAGACAAGAAGCAAGCAACAGCTTTTGTACAAGCAAAAGAAAGTGCTGTTGAAATTGGCGCGACTTGGTTTAATATTCTAAACTCATTATTTATCATTGCTCTAGCACCATTATTTTCCAAATGGTGGGAAAGCAAATACAATCCAACAGCCAATGGAAAATACGCTATTGGAATGGCATTACTCGGCTTGGGAATGTTAGTGGTTGCCATTGGTTCAGCAGGAATTGCTCCAGGACAAGAATCAGCAAGTACAAGCATGTTTATCTTAGTATTTGTCTACCTTTTCCATACGATGGGAGAACTCTGTGTGTCGCCCGTAGCACTATCGTACGTGAGTAAATTAGTGCCGGGACGAATGATTGCAGTCATGTTTGGATTGTGGTACATTGCCGTCGCGATTGGAATGAAAATGGCAGGTATTTTAGGAGAACTGTCAGAGGGAATTGCCAAAGAACAGGGTGTAAGTACATTTTTCTGGTATCTCACAGGAATTGCAGTTGTTTTGAGTTTGCTAGCTTGGGTAACTACGCCAATTGTTAAAAAGCTCATGCATGGTGTAAAATAACTGGATAAAAACATAAAAATCACAAAAAAGCATTTTCTTTGGAGGACGCTTTTTTTATTATCTCAATTGCAAATTGTACATTGCATAATCGAACTAATTCAGTTGTATCTAATTGATTGTACGATTGAATTGGTCTTATCGCGTAAACTAGGCATAGAGTTTGCGACTCAGTCTATATAAAACAAAACACATGAAGAAAATAACGTTCCTTATAGCAATCTTAGTAGTTAGTATTACAACTGTTCAAGCACAAAAAATTAATTGGGTTTCTATTGAAGAAGCACAAGAGCTCATGAAAACAGCACCAAGAAAAGTCATCATGGATGTATATACTGTTTGGTGTGGACCTTGTAAAATGTTGGATAAAAATACCTTTCAAAACCCTGACGTAGCCAACTATATCAACAAAAACTACTACGCCATTAAATTTAATGCAGAAGGTGATTCTAACGTTACATTTCAAGGAAATACGTACACAAATCCAAATTACGATCCTGCTAAAAAGAAACGTAGAAATG
>JBCCLS010000165.1:0-7084 GCA_039026835.1 Bacteroidota bacterium
AAAAAAGAAGCTGTCTAAAAAGTACAAGCTTTATTCAACCGAACTCGATACTGAACTAAATTCAGCTCAGAATGACGGTTACAAAGACTTTTTAGACAACTTCGTAAGAATTACTTAGACACAAAAACACCCTACTTCAATAGGAATCATAGCGTCTCCAAGTGGAGTCCCTGGTGGCATGTAGTCATAAATTGAAATATTTCCATCACCTGGACCGCATAAAGCAATACATAACAGCGTATCGCCTCCTCTTACTTGTTTCTGTTCTTTTTTTGAAAGCTTTTTGAGTCCCTTAATGTCTTTAATTTGTTTTAACATGGTTTTATTTTTTGGTTAATACGCTTTTAAGTTACTGCACTTGCAAAGAAAAAAGGTTCGGTTTTGCCGTAAAAAAGCAAAAATTAGCCTTATTTGTGATTCTTTTTTTCTAACAAATTATCACTTCATGTGCTAAAAAATTTTTCGTAGTTTTAAGCAAAACTCCAACCTGTGAAGAAAGCACTTAAAATCATTGGAAGTCTACTAGTAATTTTGCTACTTGTAGCATACATTTTCTACAGAACATTACTTCCTACTTACGACGGCGATTTTGATATTGAAAATATTCAAGAAGAAGTTACCATACATTACGACACCTACGGAATTCCACATGTATATGCTCAAAATGAAGAAGATGTATTTACAGCATTAGGATTTGTGCATGCGCAAGATCGTCTTTGGCAAATGGAAATTATTCGCAGAATCGCACCTGCCCGATTGTCGGAAGTATTTGGAGAAAAAACAGTAGATACTGATCGCTTTTTTGCTACCATTGGCATTGATGAAGCTTCCGAAGCCACCGTACAATCCATGGATAAAAATGCACGTAGTTATCAATTGGCACAAGCGTATATTGATGGTATCAACCAGTTTATTGAACATGGCGCCACACCTATTGAGTTTTACCTTACGGGAATTGACAAAACTCCTTTTACAGTCAAAGATATTCACAATGTTATTGGATATATGGCATTTAGTTTTGCCATGGCACACAAAACAGATCCGTTGCTAACGAGTATTCAGCAGAAACTTGGAAACAACTATTTGGCAGATTTAGGTTTGGAGATTGACCCAAATACCACACTTTTATACAACTATCCCAAAAAAGACACCGCACAAGTACACAATACCTTGGTATCTGCAGTTGACGATGCGCTGAAACCCTTACCAATTCCACAATTTATTGGAAGCAATAGTTGGGTAATTGCGCCACAAAAAACTGCCACAGGAAAAGTATTGTTTGCCAATGATCCGCATATTGCATTTTCACAACCTTCTGTTTGGTATGAAGCACATGTACATACGCCAGAGTATGAAATTTACGGTTATCATTTGGCTGGCGTACCATTTCCATTGTTAGCACACAGTCGAAAAATCGCATATGGAATGACGATGTTTCAAAACGATGATGTTGATTTTTATTGGGAAGAGAACAATCCCGCGAATGCGGCACAATACAAAACACCTACAGGATATAAAGACTATGAAACCATTACAAGAACAATCAAAGTAAAAGATGGTGAAGATGTAACATTTACCGTGAAAAGAAGTGTTCATGGACCTATTTTGAATGGAATTGCTGACGGAATCGACTTTGAACAACCTGTTGCTATGTCTTGGATTTATACACAGCAAAAAAACGAATTATTAGAAGCATGTTACTTGATGTCGCACGCAAACAATCAAACAGAATTTGAAAAAAGTATTCCGAAAATTCATGCGCCCGGACTCAATATTATGTATGGTGATGCAGAAGATCGCATTGGTTGGTACGCCGCGGGACAACTTGTAGAACGACCTGCGCACGTGAATCCGAAACTCATTTTGAATGGTGCTTCTGGCAAAGACGAACCGATACGCTTGTTGAATGCTTCTGAAAATCCACGCGCTACCAATCCGCCGTGGAATTATGTATATTCTGCCAATAATCAGCCAGATAGTATTAATGGCGGCTTGTACCCAGGTTATTATTTACCTGAAAATAGAGCAAAACGCATCGTAGAATTGATTGAAGCCAACGATCAATTCACCAAAGAATACATGATGAAAATGCTGTTGGATGTCACGTCCAAAGTGCATTTAGAAGCCATTCAGGAAGTACTGCGTGTCATTTCGAGCGGTGATTTTTCTGAGAAAGAAAACCAAGTAATGACGGTGCTCAAAAACTGGAATGGCGACAATCAATTGACTGATGTGGCGCCTACGATTTATCATCGTTTCATCTATCAATATCTAAAAAATACCTTTGCAGATGAGCTCAGTGCAGAAGAATTTGAAATGTTTCTGAAAACGCATGTTTTCAAACGATTGACCGCGCCATTTCTTTACAAAGAATCAATTTGGTATGATAATGTAGCTACTACAGAAAAAGAAAGCCGAAAGGACATTTTAACCAAATCATTCAAAGAAATCGTGGTTCTATTAGAATCTGAACTAGGCAAAAATATAGACGATTGGACGTGGAATAAAGTACATACCTTAGAGCATCCGCATCCTATTGGACAAGTAAAAATGTTGCGTCCATATTTTAATGTTGGACCGTATGAAATTTCAGGAACACGCGAAGTCATCAATAATTTAGGCTACTTGTATGATACACCTGGAAAATATAATGTGCTTTTTGGTCCTTCTACACGACGCGTGGTCGATTTTTCAGATATAGAAAACAGTATGAGTATTTTGCCGACTGGACAATCTGGGAATCCATTTAGCGAGCATTACGACGATCAAGCAGAAATGTATGTGCAAGGAAAGTTTAGAAAAATGATGATGAATACTGAAGAAATCAAACAAACTGCCAAAAACACACTAATTTTAAAATAGAACCCTAAACCAACGTATGGAATACAATTGCGCTCAAATTGTACAAGCACAGAAAGACTTTTTTAAGACGCGACAAACGCATGACATTACTTATCGCAAGAAAACTCTAAAAAAGCTTTTAAAAGTAGTAAAAAAACGAGAAGAAGCGATTTGTGACGCATTGTATGCCGATTTTAGGAAGCCAAAATTTGAAAGTGTCATTTCGGAAACCAGCATTGTCATTTCTGAACTAAAACTCGCTATCAAAAAAGTAAAATCGTGGGCAAAACCCAAGCGTGTATTGCCAGCATTGCTCAATTTTCCTTCCAGCGATCGTATTCATTCCGAACCGTATGGAACTACGCTCATCATTGCACCTTGGAATTATCCGTATCAATTAGCACTGGCACCTTTAATTGGCGCAGTTGCTGCTGGAAATACAGTTGTATTAAAACCTTCTGAACTCACGCCAAATACTTCACAAATTCTTGAAGAAATTGTGTCAGAAGTCTTTGAGGAATCGCATGTAAAAGTTATACAAGGTGGCGTTTCTGTTGCGCAGGAATTACTGGCACAACGCTGGGATTATATTTTCTTTACAGGAAGTGTCAATGTGGGAAAAATTGTTGCGCAAGCTGCGGCACCGCATTTAACGCCAGTAACTTTAGAACTCGGTGGAAAAAATCCGTGTATTGTAGATTTGCATACTGACTTTAAATTAACCGCAAAACGCATTGTTTGGGGAAAGTTTTTAAATGCTGGACAAACCTGTATTGCGCCTGATTATTTGATTGTTCACGCACAAGCAAAATTTGACTTCACCAAAGCATTGATTGCCGAAATTGAAGCAGCATACGGGAAAAATCCGCAAGAATCTCCTGATTTGCCAAGAATTATCAACAAAAAGAATTTTCAACGCATGTCAGCGATGTTAGAAGGTGAAAAAGTATTGTACGGCGGTGAAATGGATGAAGACGATTTGTACATCGCTCCTACACTGTTGGATGAACCTTCCCGAGAAAGTGATGTAATGCGCGATGAAATCTTTGGTCCTATTCTTCCTATTCAGGTGTATGCGTCTTTGGAAGATATTAGTACGATAATTGGCAGGTATGAAAAACCGTTATCGCTGTATGTATTTTCGAACGATAAAAAATTTGCAAAGCGTATGATTGAACGACATTCCTTTGGTGGTGGCGCTATCAATGATACGGTAACACATTTTGTAAACCACAGATTGCCGTTTGGTGGCGTTGGAAACAGTGGTATAGGCGCGTATCACGGAAAAGGAAGTTTTGATACATTTTCACACAAAAAATCAATTACTCGTAAAAAAACATGGCTCGATATTCCTATTCGGTATGCACCATACAAAGGTAAATTGAAGGTTTTAAAGACTTTCCTAAAATATTTTTAGAAACCTCCAGAAGATCCAACTTTTATCTGTATTCCGCCACGAAATTAAAAAGTGGGTCCAATTGACAATTATTTTTAAGGAATCAAAAAAGGGGAATATTAAGTTTTATATTCTCCTTTTGAAGTTAAAAAAGATATGTATGTTTGTAAATGACCTCAGAAAAAACAGTAACCGAAGCCATTCACTACAGACGCTCTGTCCGCGTTTTTGACCCAGCTATAGCACTGGATGATGAAAAAGTTAAGCAATGTATTCAAAATGCAGTCTTAGCGCCTACGAGTAGTAATTTGCAATTATGGGAGTTTTATCATGTAACAGATGCAACTACGTTGGAAAAATTGAAAGTTGCGTGTTTGGGACAAAATGCTGCAAAAACCGCCAAACAGTTAGTTGTGGTGGTGACAAGAAAAGATAAGTGGAGACAACGTGCGCAAGCAAATATTAAATTTTATGAACATCTTTTTGGCAATAAACCCAAAGAAGAATATTCGCGAAGAGAGAAATTTGCTATTAATTATTACAAGAAACTTATTCCGACAATTTATCCAGATTTTTTAGGAATCTATGGTTGGTTAAAATATGCTGTATTCAACTGTATTGGATTGTTTCGCCCAATATACCGACAAGTACGTTTGAGCGATTTGCGAATTGTTGCGCATAAAAGTGCAGGTTTGGCAGCTCAAAACTTCATGATCAGTATGGCGGCAATTGGATATGATACCTGTCCGATGGAAGGCAGCGATACGTTGCGCGTAAAGCAAATTCTAAAACTACCACGTGGCGCAGAAATCAACATGGTAATTGGTTGTGGTGTTCGTAGTGAAAACGGCATTTACGGACCACAATTTCGAGTTCCTTTCGACATTACTTACACAAAGGTTTAATACGGGTTTAACATTCATTTAGTAGCTTTTTAAGTTTAGATTTACGAATTTTAGCTACCAATCAAAGCATATAAACCATGAAATCACTGAAACTTCTCGCGTGTACATTGCTCGCAAGCTTTTTACTTCCTACTATTGCTTCTGCGTGTTCTGTACTTTATTATATTGACAAAAAAACTGGAAAAATATACGCAGTTAATAGCGAGGACTATTTTTTTAATGTCAACGCCTACATACAAATTGAACCAAAAACAAAAAAGAAATTAGCACGTTTGTGGTATGGTTGGGATAATTTTGCACAAGGCGGCATTAATGAAAAAGGATTGTTCTTTGATGGCGCAGTCACACCTACACAAAAAGCAATTAAAGGATACACCAATCCAAAAAATAATATTGGTGATAAAATTCTTGCAACCTGTGCTACTGTGGAAGAAGCGATTGCTTTTTTAGAAAAGGAAAAGATTGCGTTAGACACAAGTCACATCATGTTTGGCGATAAATCGGGAAAAGCGGTGGTTATAGAATGGATTGATGGCAAAAAGAAACTCAATTGGATTCAGGAAAGCAAACTGATCATGACCAATTATCTACTTGCTGAGCCTAATGCAGGAAATTATCCGTGTCCGCGTTACCAAAGCATTGAAGACAGAATTGCCGCTATGGAAAAAGGTGATGAAGAAATTAACTTATTGAAAGTTGGAAACACCTTCGGACAAGCCGTACGACCTGCTGGAAAAACTTCTGATGGGAGAATGATTGGAACTTTGTACGCAACCTTTATCAACATTACGGATAACGAGTTTGTGCTTTCGTATAAGTTAAGCAATGAACATATGGTAAAGTTAGATCTCACTAAAGAATTCGCAAAAAAGAAACGACAGAAAATTATGTTGGAAGATATTTGATGTTGGTTTTTTGTTAGTTTGTTGATTTGGTTTTTTGTTGATTCGTGGATTTTTTAGTTTGTTGGTTTGTTATCTTATGAAACGTTATTATGGAGAAGTATGACGAAATAATCTACTTGCAGTACCACACAACTTTTCAAAAAACACATTGCCAATCTCCAATCAAGTTGGAGATTGCTAATACGTTTCAAAAAATTCATAATCTTAGAACAATATTATCTAAAAGCGCGAAGTGAAATCTAGAATACAAAACAACTAAGTCTGGGAGATTCTTTCCCACACAAGAATAAGTCTATAAGCATAAGCGGTCTAAAACGAAGTGTATCAAGAAGATTTTGCCCACACAAGAACAAGTCTAAAAGCGCAAAGTGAAATCTAAAATACAAAACAACTAAGTCTGGGAGATTCTTTCCCACACGTGAACAAGTCTAAAAGCGAAGCGATCTAGATTCTAAAAGCGTAAGCGATCTAAAGCAAGGCGTTTCTAACAGCAAAGCGTATCTCACTTACTATTCACCAAATTATTTCGAATTGCATACAATACCAAACCGATTCTGCTTTTTACTTTGAAATGCTTGAATAAAGATTCGCGATACCCGTCAATGGTTTTGGGACTTAGACACATTTCTTGCGCAATTTCCTTGTAGGTCATTTCAGTACAAGCTAGTTTCAAAAAAGTCAATTCTGTGTCTTTCAATGCTTTTCCATTAGCGACATCGCGGTCATCATTGCCGTGTAAGGAATTCAATAACGTCGTTGCCACGCGTTCGGAGTAATAAATTCCGTTAGAAATTACTTCGTTCAGGGCTTTGTAGAAGATTTCCGGATGGATATCTTTCAGTAAATATCCTTTAGCGCCCAAACGTAGCATTTTGATGATTGTTTCTTCGTGATCATCCATCGACAATGCCAATACCTGAATGCTTGGTCGGTTTTCTTTGATCCATTCCATCGTTTCAAAACCATTCATCACAGGCATATTAATATCGAGTAGAATAATATCTGGGACATTTTCGGATTCTAACAATTTCTTTATC
>JBCCLS010000166.1:0-7084 GCA_039026835.1 Bacteroidota bacterium
AAAATGCAGCAAATGATGGAGCAAGCTGAAGCACAGAAAAAGGCGAATGCGAAAAGGAAATAGACTTGTTCCCGCGTAGGCGGGAATCTTTTAGATTGCTTCACAGGAAAAATCTAAAAGCGCCAGCGATCTAGATTCTAAAAGTGAAGCAATCTAAAAGATTCCCGCCTACGCGGGAACAAGTCTATTTCCTTTTCGCATTCGCCTTTTTCTGTGCTTCAGCTTGCTCCATCATTTGCTGCATTTTGCGTTGGAAACGATTTTGCTTTTTCGGTTTCTTTTTGTTCGCTTCAACCTGTGCGTGAATTTTGTTTTCGTCAAGAATATAGTTTTTGATAACTAACATGATTCCGATCGTAATTAAATTCGACACAAAGTAATATAAACTCAATCCACTTGCGTAGTTGTTAAAGAAGAACAATAAAAACAGTGGAGAGAAATACATCATATATTTCATCAACTTGCTCATGTCTGGCATACCCTCTTGCGTTGGCTGCTGCATAGAACTCATTTGCTGTCCTGTTGTCATTCGCATGTAAAAGAAGATTGCAATCGATGCCAAGATTGGGAACAAACTGATATGATCGCCATAAATAGGAATCGTAAATGGTAGTTCTACAACAGTGTCATACGACGATAAATCTTCTGCCCATAAGAAACTTTTTTGTCGCAATTGAAATGCCGATGGGAAGAACATAAATAATGCGTAAAACACCGGAATTTGCAGTAATGCTGGAATACAACCTGCCATTGGACTTACGCCTGCTTTTCCGTATAATTTCATGGTTTCTTGTTGCTTCTTCATCGCATCGTCCTTGTATTTTTGGTTGATCTCGTTGATCTCTGGACGAATGACTTTCATTTTTGCTTGCGATAAGTATGACTTATATGTGATTGGCGATAATAACAATCGAACCAAAATAGTCATCACAATAATGGCGATTCCCGCAGGCAAGAACATACTTAAAAATCCATACAGTGGAATTAGGAAATAACGGTTAATCCATCCAAAGATTCCCCAACCTAGTGGTACAATTTCGTCTAAGTTTCTGTCGTACGAGGATAAAGTATCGTAATCCGCTGGACCATGATACATGTCCATTGAATAGTTGATTTCACCACCTTTTAATTCTAATGGAATCGTAGCTCCAAAGTTCTTAAGGAACTCTACATCTTTCTCTGCCATTTCATCATCTACAATATTTTCAGAAGTCAAATTTGCTCTTCTAAATGGTGTATCGGTCAATAAAATAGAGGTAAAGAAATGTTGTTTATATCCAATCCACGTCACTCCTTTTGGCGATTCTTCGTCGGCTGCTTGTCCTAAGTAGCTATCTTTTCCACCTTCGTATTCGTATACAACTTCGGTATAACGATTTTCATACGTAACACTTTTGGCATGTCTGAAACTTTTTAGTTTCCATTCCATGTTTACAGGTTGACTCGCATTGATCATTCCGTTCATTCCTACGGAACGCACGGTAAAATCCATCATGTGATCATCCTTTAACTCGTATAAATATTCAAGGTATTTATCTTGTGCTACTCTTAACTTCATGGACAGTGATTTGGTATCACCATTTTCGGTATATGTAGGCTCAAATGCTAAGTTTTGTGTATTCACCACGCGATTTTCGGCAGTGGTTAAATTCAATCCAAAAGAAGCATTGCCGTCTTTAATTAAATATACAGGAAGCGAATCGTATGTCATCAACTCTTGCAGTTCACCTTTTATTTTTTGTCCTTTGATACGTGCTTCAATTATTTGTCCACCTTTGTTGCTAACTTTTAATGAAAGAACATCGTTTTCAATAGTAGTCACCTCATCCATAGCTACTTTTCCAGCATTGAAGCCAAAAATACCTGTAGCTTTTTTGTACTGTGCCACTTGCGTGGAATCGCTTAAGTTTAAAGTGGTATTGTCAGGAATTGTGTTTGCAGTACTCACACCTGTACTATCGGTAACTTGCTCCGTTTTGTTTTTTTCAGCAGCGGCAGCTTTGGCAGCAGCTTCTTCTTCTGGAGTCGGTTTCATGGTATTTAACCAATACACTCCAATTAAAGCTATTAAAGCAAATCCAATTAATTGTTTGTAGTCAAACTTGTTTTCTTCTTCCATTAATTATTAATTTATGCGAATCTCGTAAAAAGATTTCAATCTATGTATAATAGACTTCTTTATTGATAGTTCGTTACTCAAAAAAGTAACCAAATTGTATTTTTATGCCATAGTGGCATTCTGTTTATTTTCTGCATGCACCAACGCCGCCTTTACAAAAGCCACAAATAGTGGATGCGGATTGGCTACGGTACTTTTATATTCTGGGTGATATTGCACACCAATAAACCACGGATGCGAAGGCAATTCTACGATTTCTACCAATCCAGTTTTAGGGTTGAGTCCTGTAGCAATTAAGCCTGCATCTTCAATACGTTGTTTGTAATCGTCGTTAAATTCATAGCGATGACGATGACGTTCCAAAATGATCGATTGTCCATAAATGTCATGCACCTTGCTTCCTTCTTTCAATTCACATTCCCACGCACCCAAACGCATGGTACCACCTTTGTCTTGAATACTTTTTTGCTCTTCCATCAAATTGATGACTGGACTCGCAGTATTGGGATTCATTTCAGTAGAGTTAGCACTGTCTAAGCCTAATACTTTTCGTGAAAATTCAATGACTGCCATTTGCATTCCTAAGCAAATTCCTAAGAAAGGCACTTTGTGCTCGCGTGCATATTGTACAGCACGTATTTTTCCTTCAATACCACGATCGCCAAAACCTGGTGCTACCAAGATTCCATCAAGGTTTTCAAATTTTTCTGCAATGGTTTTTTCTGTGATATGCTCTGAGTGAATGGACTCTACTTTTACTTTGATTTCGTTTTCTGCACCTGCGTGTATGAAGGCTTCTAGGATGGATTTATACGAATCTTGCAATTCTACATATTTTCCAACCAAACCAATCGTAACTTCATTCTTTGGATTTTTAAGCTTGGTAAGGAATTCATTCCAAACTGTTAGTGATGGAGTTCCATCATCTGCCAAGTTTAGTTTTTTCAACACAACCGCGTCCAAGCCTTCTTCCAACATTAAATTCGGTACATCATAAATGGTTTTGGCATCAATGGATTGGATGACAGCTTCACGCTTTACATTACAGAATAACGCTAATTTGTGACGCAATTCTTCAGAAAGTTCATGCTCCGTTCTGCACACCAATACATCTGCTTTGATTCCACTTTCCATTAAGGTTTTTACAGAATGTTGTGTGGGTTTGGTTTTCAATTCGCCAGCAGCGGAAAGATACGGCACTAAGGTTAAATGAATAACCATTCCGTTGTCTTCTCCCAATTCCCACAATAATTGACGAACAGATTCAATATAAGGTAATGATTCTATATCTCCGACAGTTCCACCAATTTCTGTAATGACAATATCATAATTCCCAGAATTCCCTAAGATTTGAATGCGTTCCTTGATTTCATTGGTAATGTGTGGAATGACTTGCACCGTTTTTCCTAAGAATTCACCTCTTCGTTCTTTTTCAATGACACTTTGGTAAATACGACCTGTGGTTACATTATTTGCTTGTGAAGTTGGCACATTTAGGAAACGTTCGTAATGTCCTAAATCCAAATCGGTTTCTGCGCCATCATCTGTTACATAACATTCGCCATGTTCGTAAGGATTAAGCGTTCCTGGATCGACATTTATATACGGATCTAGTTTTTGAATGGTGGTTCGGTAACCTCTTGCTTGTAGCAATTTTGCAAGCGAAGCCGCAATAATTCCTTTTCCCAAAGAAGAGGTAACACCGCCTGTTACAAATATGTATTTGGTGTTTGCCATTATGGTAATGATGTTGTTGTGTTGTTGTTATACCAATTCAACCTTAAAACACAACATATAAGCTCGTTCATTTGGCCTCTTAATTCCTTGCAAATATGTTCCGTAGCTAGGCTATGCAAAATATTTACGGCATCTTAAGATACCAAAGAAACTTCGCTTTTAAAGTCGTATTTTAAAATTAGATTGGTATTATATTCGGCGGCAAAAGTACAAAGAAGAATTTATAATTAATAAAGGTTGAATAACTATTTTTCAAGTGTATTCAACCTTTGTAATATTTTTGATAAAACTGATTATCAATGCAGTATGTCTGTTGGAATTTGTCTGCAGATGGAATTTGTAACAGTTTGATTTATATTCAGATATAGTAACGTGTCATTCAAACCTACCTAATCCACCATGCTTAATTCCTAAAACTAAGCCGTTTCTCCGTTATCATCATCCGTTGCTGGCTTTACAAAACCAATAGCAGTTTGGATGACGGTATCAAGAATGCTGTTTTTTAAGTGTCCTAATTTGATTTTAGAAACACCGGCAGCGTACAATCCTTGCAGTACTACTAAATCTTTTTGGCTTTCTACCAACCATTTGTAATCGTCTAAGGTAATATTACCTTCTGCGAGTAAGGTAGTCCAGCGCTCTAATTTTGCTTTGGAAGCGTTTAAAAAGTCTTGCACGTCTTTTTTCGACTCGTCTTTTAAGTCTTCAAATTTGGAACCCATTAAGTTTAGTAGGTTTCCTTTTATTTCTTTTAGTAAATCTTTAAAGTCCATGTTATCTAAAGTGTTGTTATGTCATTATTGTATTCCTAGCATTCCTTCGAGTCGTTTTGCTGCAGCAGGATCTTTTTTTCCTTCGTATTTTAAAATTAAATCCAACGCCTCTACTACTTGTCCTTTGGCTTCTGTGATGAAGAAACTTGACAGCGTACCTTTATCTTTCCAACGTTTTAAGAAGCCTCCGATTAGGTTTTTATCTGGATTTGCAATCATCTTCCACATTGCGTAGCTAATTTTGTTGTCTGGCTTATTTTTTTCGTATTCTACCATTTTTGCTAGCTCTGTTTGAAAGTTTTCGATGGCAGCACTTTGTGAATCGTACGACATGGTGGCTTTGTCCATCAAATTTTGTGCATCCACTTTGATTTCTGTTCCTTTTTGATACGAATATTGATCAAAAGCTGCTGTGCGAAGTGAAGCACATGAAGTCACTAAGAAAAATGCCAATGCACTTAGGTACACTGCATAAAAACGTGTTTTCATAATTACGTGTTATATAAGATTAAAATAATTCGTGTTGTACTCTTTTGATTGCATCTACGTGATAACGAATGATTTTTTGTCGTCCTTCTCGCGTCATTAAAAGCGTTTTACATTCTTCTTCGTTGTCCATGAAAAAGTTTTCTGTAAGAATCGCGGGCATTCGGGTGTGTTTTAAGACAAAAAAGTTTTTTTCTTTGTCTAAATCGCCGTCTGAAAAATCAGTTCGCAATTTACGGTCAGGGAAGATTTTTTTGTATTCTTCTCCAAAAATTGTTGCAATCGGATCACTTTTGGTATTACGAACAGATGTAAATATTTCGCTTCCGTGTCCACCACCAGCATTGGAATGTACACTGATGTAAAAACAATTTCTAGAACCATATTTATTGGCTCTGTTTACACGTGTTTGCAAAGTAACATCTCTGTATTCTGGTGCGATGTTGTCATACGGAATGCGCAATGCTGTCAATTCTTCAATAATTCCATTGACGATAGCACGATTAAATTCACCTTCAAATAATTGAGAACCATCATTCCAAATTGGAGAACGTTTTCCTGGTGTTTGATAGGTTCCGTTGATGATTCCGCCGTGTCCGTTGTCTAGTAATACAATCATAGTTACATATGTTTAAACAAAAAATCCCTCAAATAATTTTGATCTAAATTTTACAATTAGCTTAATTATTTCGGGGATACTTTTTAAAGATACTAGATTATTTTGATTTCAGATGGAATAGATAGGAATTTGGGGCAAATTCAGTGATAAAAAGGGTTTTTTAACGGTTGGCAAGTAGTTAAAGTATTACAAATAAATACTACTAGATTTACATAATAGTTGCTTCTATTGATAAGAATCCACTAGTTGTATGATAATGCTTCTATTGTCTGCAAAAGCGTCCCAAACAGCTTTACACCATTGCTTAATTTTTGTGTCTTTTTCAGTATCAGACGTAGCAGCCAACACATCTTTAACTGTGATTGCACCTTTATTTTCAGGCAATGAAATTATGGGCCATTGCAGCTTATGCTTTGCCATTTTCATGTGAAATAGTTGCACTTCTCTTCCTGTATAGTCTTTTTCCAAATACAAGTAGAGTCCCACCAATCCAAACACAATTGCAATAGGTTTCGTGGATTTATCGGCCATTTGGGCAGCATACGCGTCTACACAGTGTTGATGAATAAAGTAGTCACGCGGCTGCGCTAAGGTGTAGAATGAAAGTTGATGAAATGCTTGGTTGTTGTTCATACTTTCAAGCTTTCTTGTCCTTGGTTTAATCTTTCTAGAGTCTTTTCTAAAATCTTTTTAAATTCATTTATACTAGGCTTAATAGCATCAGAAAAAGCATCATTTTTAGCATATAGAATTGAGTAATCTCTTTCATCACTAGCTTGATACACTAAAGAAATTGAAATTTTAGTATTCAATTGCCTTACTGAATGTAAAGCATCAGTATCAATTTTATATATGTCATTAGTTTTTAAAAATCTTTTTTCAGATAAGATTAATTTATCTTTGGTATTTAGCGAATGAAATAAACAGTTTTTAGATTTCTTATCTAAAATAAATTTAAATTTTTCGAACTTTTCACCTTCATCTTCCACAATATAATTTTTCACTTCTAATTGACCTGCAAAAATCTTTGAGATAAATGTAGAACTATGGTTATGAATATGAGAATCTGTAGGACTATAGATTGAATCCCATATATGGAGCCTTAATCGCCAACCCTGACTATTTTCATGTAGCGTTATTTTATGGAATCCATTTTGATGAACCACATAGCTCTTATGATAATTTACCAATAATTTTTCATCATTTAGGATTGAAAAAATCTGTGATTGTAACCATTGATGATTAAGATGTGTATTAAAAATTTTATATACTGAAGATATATTATTTGATTTACGGAGGATGGAAGACGTTGGTCCAGCCGTAGTTTACTCACATCAAGATCATGTAGTC
>JBCCLS010000167.1:0-7015 GCA_039026835.1 Bacteroidota bacterium
TCCCGGTTCTACTTTTGATAAAACGATTAAACGACACATTGCTCATATTGATGAGACTTGATACCTCTTCCAATTTTATTTTGTCCTTAAAGTTGTCGTTGATGTATTCGTACACCAACTCTAAGCGTTTGTTATTTTCAAAATTAGGTCGATCCACAGCATAATTAGACAATAAAATTTGTCCATCCGAAGTTGCTAAATCTTGAAGGATCGATAAAAACTTGATAAAATACTCCATTCCTTGAAATTCAGATAAACTCGCAATACGTTCGTACAATTCAAGACTTATCTGTTTAGAAAATAAAATACCATACGAAGATCGTTCCAACATACTCTTAATGGGTTTCATGATCTTTTTAGCCAATAAACCTTGGTGAAATAAACTATCGTGAAACTGGATGGTAATTTCATGAACAGTTTCCTCAAAAGAATCATCCGACAACCAACCGTGATTCAAATTTGGTCCCACTAAGACCAATTCAACATCATCAATTGTTTCAAAACTATCTCCGATAAACCGCTTGACACCTTTTCCATTTTTGATAAAATTCAACTCATATTCAGGATGAAAATGTATGGGATAATCAAAAACTTTCTTCTTTCTATCAAACACAAGAAAGCTATCTTCTAAGGTCAATGGCGTTATTTCTCGCTGTACATTTTTTAATAAACGCATAAATTTTTATCAATTCTTTGTCAATATGACAAAATAATACCATCAAAAATAGCAATACAGAATTAACTTTGTCCCAGTATCTTAAACAAATTATCAACATAGTGATCAAAAAAAATAAATTACACCGCCTTAAATACGTTATAATAGTATCAGTCGCACTTATTTTTACTTCGTGTACTTCCTTGTATGATGCTTCGTATCAAAAACCAACGCTTGTCGATCAAAAGCTGACAAAAGAAACAAAACTACTTCACAAAAAATTATTCCTAATTTCTAAAGCAGGTTTTGCTGTCGGACAACAAGACGCCACGGCGTACGGAATTGGTTGGAAAAAAATAGACAACGCCAATACTTGGAGAAGCGACATGCATGATGTAAGTGGAAATTTTCCATCTATTTATGGCTTTGATATTGCCAAAATAGAATTGGATAGCCAAAAAAATATTGACTCAGTTGATTTTAATGTGATGCGCAATCTTATCGTGGAAGCACACAAAAAAGGCGGTTTAATCACCATCAGTTGGCACACCTACAATCCTGTAAATGATGGAGATTCTTGGGATACCATTCCTGCGGTTAGCAAAATTATTAAGAATGGCGAATTAAAACCCAAATACAAACAATGGGGAAAGAAAATTGCGGATTTTCTAACATCCTTAGAATACAAGGGAAGAAAAATTCCCGTGATTTTCCGTCCATTTCACGAAATGAATGGAAAATGGTTTTGGTGGGGAAAAGGACACTGCACGCCCGAGGAATACAAAATCTTATGGAGAGAAACCGTACACATGTTACGAGATGAGTATAAAGTACACAATTTACTATATGTGTACGCGCCAAATCGACTCAAAAAAAATGAAGACTACCTTAAATACTATCCTGGTGATGCGTATGTAGATATGTTTGGTGTGGATATTTACGATTACACTAGAAAAAATCAATTTGAAGTATCGCTTCAAAATGACCTTGATTTGGTTAAAAATATCGCTACAGAAAAAAACAAACTCTATGCACTCACGGAAACAGGTTTAGAATCCATTCCTACAACCAATTGGTTTACCGAAACATTGTATCCAAATATTAAAGATAAAGGAATCGCTTGGGTGCTATTTTGGCGAAATGCCAACCGAAAACATCATTATATGCCCTATAAGTTTCATAAAAATGAGGAAGATTTCAAAAAATTTCAGAGCTTAACAGAAACTATTTTTTTAAAAGACTTAAATAATTTAAAATTTTGAACTATTTAAACACTGTAGATCTTTTAATTATTGCGCTATATCTGTGCATCATTGTCGTTATTGGTATCGTTTTACGGAAAAAAGCGCAACGCAGTAAAGACGAGTACTTATTAGGTGGAAAATCCATTCCCTGGTATATGTTAGGACTTTCCAATGCGTCTGGTATGTTTGATATTTCTGGAACCATATGGTTGGTGACATTGATGTTTGTATACGGAATAAAAAGTGCTTGGATTCCTTGGTTGTGGCCTATATTCAATCAAGTTTTTTTAATGGTCTATTTATCCAAATGGCTTCGAAGATCAAACGCAACCACTGGCGCCGAATGGATTGGGACACGATTCGGATTTAAAAAAGGCGCCAAACGTTCGCATCTTATTGTGGTCATATTTGCACTGTTAATGTGTCTTGGGTATTTGGCGTACGGTTTTATTGGATTGGGGAAGTTTATAGAAATTTTTATGCCGTGGGAACTCGTCAGCAATTATGTTCCTTTTGCGATTAGTCCAGAGTTTGTGCCACACTTTTACGGGATTATTTTTACCATATTTGCTGTATTTTATTCGCTCTTAGGCGGAATGTCGGGCATTGTGTGGGCAGATTTTGTTCAGTTTGCCATCATGACTGTAGCGGCTGTTGTGGTTGGGTATTTGGGATATGTCGCTATTGCAGACAATCCGCTTGCCGTTCCTGACGGCTGGATGAGTCCGTTCTTTAATTGGGAACTCAATTTAGATTGGGCAAATATCATTCCCGAAGTCAATCAGAAAATAAAAGAAGACGGTTTCAGTTTGTTCACGATTTTCTTTATGATGATGGTTTTTAAAGGTATTTTGGTAAGTTTTGCAGGTCCAGCACCAAATTATGACATGCAGAAAGTACTTTCTACCAAATCACCTTCAGAAGCTTCCAAAATGAGTGGTTTTGTTTCTGTCGTACTCATGCCGATTCGCTATTTAATGATTGCTGGTTTTGCAGCCTTAGCCTTGATCTATTACGAAAAGTTAGACTTACTTACGACTTCTGGATCAGTTGATTTTGAACTCATTCTACCAAGTGCCATCAAGGAATTTGTTCCTATCGGATTGTTAGGATTGTTACTCTCAGGGTTAATTGCTGCGTTTATGTCCACCTTTGCGGGAACGTTGAATGCTGCACAAGCCTATTTGGTAAATGATATCTATTTAAAATATAAAAATCCGAACGCGAGTGCTAAGCAAATTAAGAATATGAATTATACGTCTGGATTGCTAGTCGTTCTAGTCAGTATCATTTTAGGATTTTTTGCGAAAGATGTCAATTCCGTACTGCAATGGATCGTTTCTGTACTCTACGGAAGTTATGTAGCTGCCAATATTTTAAAATGGCATTGGTGGCGATTCAATGGAGAAGGTTTCTTCTGGGGAATGACCGCTGGACTGATCGCTGCGGCTATTATTCCAGAATTATTTCCAGATGTGTTATCATTGTATTTATTCCCGTTGCTCCTACTCGTTTCCTTGATAGGATGCGTTGTGGGAACCTATTCAGCACCTCCAACAGAAGAATCAGTTTTATTAGAATTTTACAAAAACGTAAAACCTTGGGGATTTTGGAAACCGATTAAAAACAAACTCATCGCACAAAATATACCTGTAAAAGATACCTCAAACTTTAAAACCGACATGTTTAATGTATTGGTGGGCACAGTAGCACAAACCGCGCTCGTCATTTTACCGATGTATCTGGTTTTTAACCAAACGACACCTTTATTAATATCGCTACTAGTATTGGTCATTTGCTTGATTTTACTAAAAAAATACTGGTGGAACACCTTAACCGAACGATAATATAGACACAATAGCATGCATACACCTAAAGAAAGATTTGAATACCTAAAAACGGCACATACAAACCTGATTGCCCAAAAGAATGAACCTGTTCCGTTATCAAATGGAATATATACACGCTATGAAAATCCTGTTGTTACGAGTGATCATGTTCCAATTCATTGGCGTTATGATTTAAATCCGCAAACCAATCCGAAGCTGTTAGAACGTATCGGTGTTAATGCGGCTTTTAATGCAGGTGCTATGAAATGGAATGATAAATATGTACTTTGTGTTCGGGTGGAAGGAAATGATCGGAAATCGTTTTTTGCAATAGCAGAAAGCCCAAATGGAATTGACAATTTTACCTTTTGGGATACACCTTGCATAATTCCTCAAATAGCGGATCATCCAGACACGAATGTGTATGATATGCGTTTAATACAACATGAAGATGGTTATATATACGGAATATTCTGTACAGAACGCAAAGATCCGAATACTCCAAAAGAAGATACCAGTTCGGCAGTAGCGAATGCAGGAATCGTCAGAACCAAAGATTTAGTAAATTGGGAACGCTTGCCTGATTTAATCTCTTCTTCTGGTCAACAGCGAAATGTAGTATTGCATCCTGAATTTATCAATGGGAAATATGCTGTATATACGCGACCTCAAGATGGTTTTATCAATGTAGGAACTGGTGGCGGAATCGGTCTTGGATATATTGCAGATATGCATCATCCAGAAGTTACCGAAGAAAGAATCATCAATAATAAAGTGTATCATACTATTTACGAGTTAAAAAATGGCTTGGGTCCAGCGCCAATCAAAACTGAAAAAGGCTGGTTGCATCTGGCGCATGGTGTCCGGAATACTGCTGCGGGATTACGATATACACTCTACATGTTTATGACAGATTTAAATGATATTTCAAAAGTGATCTATCAGCCTGCTGGATATTTTATGGCACCAGAAAATGAAGAACGAATTGGCGATGTGTCTAATGTACTATTCGCCAATGGCTGGATTGCGGATGATGATGGCAAGGTCTACATTTACTATGCTTCGTCAGATACCAGAACACACGTGGCTACGAGTACCATTGATACGCTGATTGATTATTGTGTAAATTCTCCTGTAGATCAATATACGTCGCATGATTCGGTCAATTCAATTCTTGATATAATTGAGAAAAACAAAGGATTCTACTAATGAGAGACACCTACGAAAACTTACAATCAGAAGTGCATGCAGAATTGCTTCAAATTCTTACCTATTGGTCAACCCAAACTGTAGATCATGAATATGGAGGCTTTTTAGGTAAAATTGATTTCTACAATACAGTTGTTCCCAAAGCTCACAAAGGAATCATCCTAAATACACGAATTCTTTGGGCGTTTTCAAAAAGCGGAAACTATCTAAACATAAAGCAATACGAAACAATCTGTGATCGTGCTTTTTCGTACTTACGTACTCATTTTAGAGACACAAAACACAAAGGTGTATTTTGGGAAGTTGATTATACAGGAAAACCCATCAACAAAAGAAAACAAATTTATGCGCAGGCATTTGCGGTGTATGCGTTATCAGAATACTATCTATTTTCTAAAAATGAAGATGTAAAATTGTGGGCAATTGAAATTTTTAATACGTTGGAAACGCACGCAAAAGACCATAATCGTGGTGGCTATCTTGAAGCGTTTCAAGAAGACTGGTCACCTATTGAAGACATGCGTTTAAGCGAGAAAGATTTGAATGCAGCTAAAACCATGAATACGCATTTGCATCTCTTAGAAGCCTACACTACACTTTTAAAAATCTACGATCATGCAGCAGTAAAAACAGCACTCACTTCGCTCATTAATTTATTTTTTGATACATTTCTAAATGGAGATTACCATGTAGAATTGTTCTTTGATGCAGCATGGAATTTAATGAGCGACTCCATTTCGTACGGACACGATATTGAAGCCGCTTGGCTTATCATGGAAGCTGCAAACGAAGTTGGTGATGAACATCTTATCAAAAAATCAAACCAAATCGCAATTCAAATAGCAGATCAATTTTTAAAGACAGCTTTAGACAAAAATGGCGCAGTTATTAATGAAAAAAACAGAAAAACTAATCACATAGACACAGACATTCTTTGGTGGTCGCAAGTAGAAGCGATGGTGGGATTGGATTATGTATACAAGCTCACAAGTGACAAAAAATACATTGATGCTGCCATAAAAATCTGGTCACATACCAAAAAACACATCATTGATCATACGCACGGAGAATGGCATTTTAGGATCGATAAAAACAATCATCCGTACACGATTGAAGATAAAGTAAGCATGTGGAAAGCTCCGTATCATACTACCAGAGCGTGTATTTTGTTGAATCGTTAATGGTTAACGCTGCTCAATCACAACAGTCCATGCAATTTCATAAGTTTTGTTCGACGCTAGCGTTTGCAATCCGATACCATTATTAAAACTATTGGAAAGTCCAACAGTAGGTTCAATGGCAATAATGTTTTCTGTCGCAGGCGTAAAGAATTGCACAAAATTTGTCGCTGCATTTCCAGTAATAATCGCTTTATATTTTTGTGTACTAAATTGAATTTCAGAATTTTCTAATTGATACGCAGTATCAAACTGATTATTTTTCAATTGAAAAGGCATTTTGAGTGCATGTGGTGTGGTTCCGTTAGTAATGCTTCGGTCGTCGGTTGTTGTGTATTCTACGGCACAGTTAAAATCAATTTCAATTTCATACAGGTTTTCGGCGTTAAAATACGGATGCCATCCAATTGTAAATGGAAAGGTTGCAGTGCCCGTATTTACGACCTTCATTGTTACTTTTAGTGTAGTTTCAGTAAGTGTATAAGTTACAAAGAAATGAAACGGAAACGGAAATCCTTGGGTGTTACCATCATATATATACTGGAGTGTTACACGTGCATGTTCGGTAGAAACTTGCGTGTCGTACAATTCAAACTTTTGAGTATAGAGCAATCCATGAATGGCGTTATTTTTTGCGGGCTCATTAATGGGCAATTGATATGTTTTTCCTTCAAAAGTATACTTCCCATCCTGAACTCGATTTACAAATGGAAACATAATTGCAGATGCAGAAGATTGGCTATACGGAAACCCTTTTTGATCGGAAATGATGCGTTGATCATTCAATATTACCTCAAATATACGTCCACCTTCGTGCAGATTGATGCCTGCATACGCAATTTGACTTTTACTTGAAATTTCTATGATATGATCGTTTTCGTGTACTTGAAACATTTGCAA
>JBCCLS010000168.1:0-7004 GCA_039026835.1 Bacteroidota bacterium
ACATCAATCCAATTGGTTTGCTTTCGTACAAAAAATTGTTCCAGTGCATACCGACATTCATTGATCGGTTTATCTGTATCAAAGCAATGTGCATCCGTTTCAGATAAAGAGCCCAAATACACGCCGTTTTCCATAATAGGAACATGTGAGAATGTAAGTTGATTAAAAACCAATTGTGCTTCTTTCACCAAATTATCTACAGATAATGGTTTTACGTCATTTAATATGTATTGTGCAATATTCATAGAACAAAAGCTTTTTAAGCGAAATTAATTAAAAATAACTACTTCTTCGCATGTGAACTTTGTATTTTTGCACTCAGCGATAAAATATAACACAATGAGTACAAAACTGAGTGTAAACATTAACAAGATTGCCACACTTCGAAATGCACGCGGTGGCGATGTTCCTAACTTAATAAAATTTGCCAAAGATGTTCAGCAGTATGGTGCACAAGGCGTCACTATTCATCCACGACCAGACGAACGTCATATTCGCTACCAAGATGCACGTGATCTAAAATCAGTAGTGTATACCGAATATAATATTGAAGGAAATCCTGTTCAGAAATTTGTGGAGTTGGTGTTGGAAGTGAAACCTACACAAGTAACCTTGGTGCCCGATGCAGTGGATGCCATAACGTCCAATGCAGGTTGGGATACTATAAAACACAAAGCTTTTTTAACGGAAGTGATCTCTGAATTTAAAAGTCATGGAATTCGTACCTCTATATTTGTCGATCCTGTCATAGAAATGATTGACGGCGCCAAAGCAGTAGGCACCGATCGCATTGAATTGTATACAGAAGAATTTGCCCATCAATACAGCTTAGGAAACAAACAAGCAATTCAACCTTATATTAACTGTGCAGCACGTGCTAACGAATTGGAAATTGGGGTCAATGCAGGACACGATTTAAGCTTAGATAATATTGCATTCTTTGCCAAGGAAATTCCTGGATTGCTAGAAGTTTCTATCGGACACGCGCTCATTACAGAATCCATATACCTTGGTATTGAAAATGTGGTCAATATGTATCTAAACAAATTAAAGCAATGATCTTACATTCAAATATTGTTAGAGCCTCAGGAAAACCCTTGTTGATTCTTCATGGTTTCTTGGGTATGTCTGATAATTGGAAAACGCTGGGAAAAAAATTTGCAGCCGCTGGTTTTCAAGCGCACTTGATCGATCAGCGCAATCACGGTCGTAGTTTTCACTCGGATGAATTTAATTACGAATTCCTTGCGGAAGATTTAAAACAATACATTGCACATCATAATTTGAAACAGGTGTCTCTTATTGGACATTCCATGGGAGGAAAAACAGCCATGCTCTTTGCTGTAAACTATCCCGAATTACTTGATAAATTGGTCATTGTAGACATCGGACCAAAATTTTATCCAACACACCACGAACAAATTCTCGCAGGATTGTCTGCACTTCAACAACAAACACTCAAAAGCAGAAGCGCAGCAGAAGAAATTATGACAAAGTATGTGCCTGATTTCGGAACGCGTCAGTTCTTACTCAAAAATTTATACTGGCAAGAAAACAAAACTTTAGGCTTGCGTGTCAATCTAGAAGCGCTCATGGATAATGTAGAAGAAATAGGAGAATCTCTTCCTAATTTCGAAACATATGACAAAGAAACCTTATTCTTAAAAGGGGACAAATCGGAGTATATTCTTACGGGCGATGAAAAACTAATTCAGCAACATTTTCCAAAGGCGATTATCCAAGAAGTATCAAACGCAGGACATTGGTTACACGCAGAAAACCCAAGAGAATTTTTTGAAAAAACATTGCTTTTTTTGAATTCTTAAAAATCATCAAAAATTTACTATGCATTCATAATAAATTGCTTGAGTCCTTGTATTTATCATAATTTATACTAATTTTGGTGCGCTAACCTTACGCAAATTAACTTTTTAAATCAACACTTATTTTTATTATGAAGAAACTATTATTGGTACTGACCATGGCGTTTTCGGCTTCAGTAATGTATGCTGGAGGATATAGAGTCGGAGTACAGGGTCATAAGCAATTGGCAATGGGACATACAGGAGTTGCAGTAGTCACAAGTGCGGAATCAGCATTTTTCAATCCTGCAGGTTTGGTATACTTAGACGGAGAGCTTAACGTATCAGTAGGAGCGGCAGTTATTTTGTCGAATACTACCTACCAAAACAGAGAATTTGGATACTCAGCTGAGTCTGACAATCCTATTGGAACTCCATTTTATGCGTATGGATCGTACAAAATCAACGATTGGTTGTCTGCGGGATTAGCCGTGTACACACCGTATGGAAGTAGAGTTACATGGCCAACAGATTGGGAAGGTTCGCATTTGGTGAATGATATTGAATTATCAGCCGTTTTTGTGCAACCAACACTCTCAATTAAATTAACGGACAATTTTAGCATTGGTGGTGGGCCAATTTACGTGACAGGAGCTGTAAATTTCAATAGAAACTTATCAAGAAGCTTAACAGATGAAGCTGGAAATCGTTCAAATGTAACGGTAGATGCTTCTGGAATTAATGCATGGGGATATACTATTGGTGCGATGTTTCGCCCGACAGAAGATATTATCTTAGGATTTAACTATCGCTCAAAAATTGAAATGGAAGTAGAGCGCGGCGATGGTACTGCAGACTTTGAAAATTTACCAGCTGCCTTAGCACCAGGCTTTGCAGATGGAGACTTTACCTCATCGTTGCCGTTACCGGCAGAATTAACATTTGGAGCTTCTTATGAAGTATCGGACAAATGGTTAGTTGCTTTTGATTATACTCGAACCTTTTGGGATGCGTATGAATCGTTGGATGTGCAATTTTTCAATGATGCAGGATTGTCAAGAAACCCAAGAAACTACAAAAACTCATCTATCTATAAAATTGGAGCGCAATACGTAGCGACTCAAAAAGTAACTGTACGTGGTGGATTTTACTATGATGAATCGCCAACAAGAGACGGATTCTTTGCTCCAGAAACACCACGACCAGATTCAGTAAACTTTACAGCAGGTTTTACATACAACTTAAACAGCAGGTGGGCAATTGATGCTTCTGTGTTATATGTACATTCCAGTGAAACTGAAAATTCGTATGATAGCTTCGTAGAAGCAGGACAAGCTATATCATTTGGAGGAGATTATAAATCAAATGCTTTCGTAGCAGGAATCGGTGTATCGTACAAACTATAATATCAAAGAGCAGAAAAGATGAAAAAAAATATAAAATATTTAGCAATACTTGCATTAGGATTATTTGCCTGTGAACCAGAATTTGACAATCCAATTGACGAAAGCGGAACTTATACAAGCGGATCGGCAGACTTTTCAACCTTTGTAGCTGTTGGAAATTCACTCACCGCTGGTTTTATGGACGGCACTGTGTTTAGAAGTGGACAACAAAATTCATTTCCCAATATCATGGCAGAGCAATTTGCTTTTGCTGGTGGCGGCACATTTACCCAACCTTCGTATGATGATGATGTAAATGATTCAGGAGGATTTTTATTAGCGGGAAGTCCAATACCAGGATTTGATACACGTTTGGTCATTGATGCCAGCGAAGGTGGACCAGAAAATTTAAATGTCATGCCAACCATGGAAGTTTCCAACTTACAAGCAACAGCTTATAATAATATGGGAATTCCAGGTGCAAAATCATTTCACTTAGGTTTTCCTGGATATGGTGATATTGCAAACTTAGCAATTGGAGCAGCGAATCCGTATTATGTGCGACATGCAACGTCGCCGACAGCAACTGTAATTGGTGATGCTACTTCTTTAGATCCAACATTCTTTGCACTTTGGATTGGAAACAATGATATCTTAGCCTTTGCGACTTCGGGTGGTACAGGAGTTGACCAAACTGGAAATCCGAATGTGTTATCCTATGGTTTTAATGACATCACAGATCCTGGAGTGTTTGCATTTACCTATCAAGCATTAATAGATGCTTTAACGGCAAATGGCGCTAAGGGAATTGTTGCCACACTTCCTGATGTAACGTCGATTCCTTACTTTACAACGGTTCCTTTCAATCCAATTCCTATGGATGCAGCTACCGCAGCTTTTGCAAACAATGCATACATGACCTATAATGGTGGATTGCAATTTGCCGTTGGAAATGGATTGCTATCTGCAGCAGAAGCAGCGCAGCGTGCAATTTCATTCTCAGCAGGTCAAAATTCAGTAGTCATCATAGATGAAGATTTAACAGACCTATCTGGATTTGGAATTCCAAGTTTGCGTCAAACAACCATCAATGATTTATTAGTATTGCCATCATCTGGAATTATTGGAACACTTGCCAATCAAGCAGATCCTACATCAGTTATTGGAGTAGGTGTGCCTTTGACAGATAATTTAGTGTTGACAGAGACTGAAATTCAATTGGTACGAACTGCTCGAACTGCGTATAATACAACGATCACAACCATTGCGGCAGCAAATGATTTGGCAGTTGTAGATATGGCAGCAGTATTAGAACAATTGGTTTCAGGATTGCGTACTTCGGATGGTCAAATTTATACAAATAACTACTTTGACGGTTCTAGCGATGCATTGTCTACTGCAGTATTCTCATTGGATGGTGTACATCCAAACTCTAGAGGATATGCAATTGTAGCAGATGAATTTATTAGAACAATCAACGAAAAGTACGGTGCAAACGTACCAAGAGTTACTGCAGGGTATTATCCTGGTGTAACGGTAGTTCCAACAAACTAAGTAGATATCATCACACAAAAATATATAACAAGCACTGAGAAATCAGTGCTTTTTTTATGAAGTCTATGTAGCAGTGATGTGAAAGATGTATACTATTGTAATTTGCTTTACGTTGGTGAGTACTTCTTCCTCTAAAAAGAAGAACTATTACGCAAAAATAAAGCACACAAAAATTTCTGTCATTGCAGTAAAAATAAACTGATATACAATCGTTTAAAAACTTGATTCGCTCATAAAAATAATGTACTTTTGCAACCCAATTTTTATGTCATAAATAAGAAGATGAATATAACAAGAGAAAATATAGATGCGTTGAATGCAGTTGTAACTGTAAATATTGAAAAAGAAGATTACAGTGACAAAGTGATGAAAATCCTTAAGGATTACAAGAAAACTGCAAACATTCCAGGATTCAGAAAAGGGCATGTGCCTTTAGGATTGGTAAAAAAGCAATATGGAAAAGCAGTATTGGTAGATGAAGTAAACAAGCTTTTACAAGAGAGTCTTAACAAGTATTTGGTAGAAGAAAAGTTGGATATTCTTGGAAATCCACTGCCTAGAATGCAAGAGGAATTTGACTGGGATGCAGAAACATTTTCTTTTGAGTTTGAATTAGGATTGGCTCCAGAATTTAATGTAGATCTACAAGCAGATGCTATTACACAATACAATATTGTCGCTGATGATAAAATGATTGATGGACAAATTGAAAGCATTCGCAAGCAATATGGGAAATTGGTAAGTCAAGATGAGGTAACTTCTGAATCAGAGGTAACAGGTGTATTTTCAAATGAAGAAAAAGAAATTGAAAACAACGTCACTTTTGGTCTAGAAAAGCTTACTGAAGAAAACCAAAATACTTTTGTGGGAACGAAAGTTGGTGAAACATTGACGTTGAACACCAAAGCGTTGTTTGAAAATGCCCAAGATGTAGTTACATTTTTGAAAGTTTCTGAAGAAGAAGCGAATGATTTAGACATCGAAGTTTCTTTTAAAATTAACGAAGCTAATAAAAGAGAATTGGCAGAATTGGATCAAGAATTGTTTGATAAACTTTTTGGGGAAGGAAATGTTTCTTCACTAGATGAAGCCAAATCAAAAATCAAAGAAGATGCAGAAAGACAATTTGTACAACAATCTGACCAACGTTTATTAAATGACGTTACCGAAGGTTTGATTGAAAACACAAAATTTGATTTACCAGCTGACTTCTTAAAAAAGTGGATTCAATCTGCAGGTGAGCAAGAATTAACGCCAGAGCAAGCTGAGGAAGAATACACAAAATCTGAAAAAGGATTGCGTTACCAATTAATCCAAGACAAATTGGTAAGAGAAAATGAAGTGAAGGTAGAATTTGAAGACTTAAAAGAATTCGCAAAGCAAATGATCAGAGTACAAATGGCACAGTTTGGACAACTGAATCCAAGTGATGAAGAATTGGAAGGAATTGCTGCAAGAATTTTATCAAATCAGGACGAAGTTCGCAGATTGACAGATCAATTATTAAGTCAAAAATTATTAGAATTGTTCAAGGAAAAAGCAAATCTAGAAACGAAAGAAGTTACTTACGAAAACTTCGTTAAAGAAGTATACGGAGATAGCGAGTAAGAAATAAAATACTTATATTTAAGGCGTTAAAAATATGATTTTAACGCCTTTTTTAATCAAAAAATACCAAAAACAAAATGAACTATAAAAAAGAATTTCATAAATACGCGACTAAACATCACGGTATCAATAATATGTACTACGACAAAATTGTAAGTCGTATGTCTCCGTCAGCCTTCACAAATCCTGTGGGAATGACACCATACATCATCGAAGAACGTCAGCTAAATGTAGCGCAAATGGACGTTTTTTCACGTTTAATGATGGATAGAATTATCTTTCTAGGCACAGGAATTGACGATCAGGTAGCTAACATTGTGCAGGCGCAATTATTATTCATGGAAAGTGTTGACTCGTCCAAAGACATTCAAATTTATATCAACTCACCAGGAGGAAGCGTGTATGCAGGCTTGGGAATTTATGATACCATGCAATTTATCAAACCTGATGTAGCTACTATTTGTACAGGAATGGCAGCATCAATGGGCGCTGTATTGTTATGTGCGGGACAAGCCGGAAAACGCTCTGGATTAACACACTCACGTGTCATGATTCATCAACCACTTGGTGGCGCACAAGGACAAGCGAGTGACATTGAAATTACAGCAAGAGAAATTTTAATATTAAAAGAAGAATTATATAAAATCATTTCAAA
>JBCCLS010000169.1:0-6904 GCA_039026835.1 Bacteroidota bacterium
ATACAATAACCGCTACAGGCAATAACAAACGTACAGCAGTATATATGATGGAAGCAATTACAGCGAGTACAATAACGACTGACAACCATCTTTTTTGTTTTTTGTCCATTCCCATGAGCGTAAAGATATTTAAAATGAAGAACGACTGATTAAAAGATGGAGTAAAAAAATAGCCAGAAAAAATCTGACCATAGTAAATTTGAGATACATATCTTTTATGCGATTTGACAATATCCCCAGAAACAGAAGAATCTTTCATGTTCCATACCTGGCAACGAATTCAATACGCGACAGTCGCTACTTGAGTTGCATTGCATGCCAAATCCACCATTGATTACCGCTTGTTCTCTTTTACTTAATTGTTGCACACCTTCAAGATGTAAAATGCTTTTTTTCATAATTGTTAGGTTTTGGTTAATAAGACTAAAAGTAGCACAAATAAAAACCAATACGGTATGGCTTTCCCTTACTTCACATAAACCTACACTATGAAAAACGATTGCTTAAAACGTTTAGACTTCTTAAAATCAAACTAGATGCTGAACTTGATTTAGGAGTAATTAGGTTTCTCATACTAGTAGAAAATCTGCATACTAAGATTCCTAGGTTTGAATTTCTGGAATGTGTCTATCCTAGTCTATAAATTTTTAAAGTAACTCTAATAAGTTGCTGAAAAATTAGGTTGCTCTTAAATATTTCTTTTCAACATAAAACGTCGCAAAAGGTATTAAAGATGCAATAAATAAGATGATAAAACGCTTCCGATTCCATTGTTGTTCTTGGGTGACCAAATACGCAACGATCACATAGAGTATAAATAAAATTCCATGCGCCATTCCTACAATTCTATTTGGCATGGGCATTTCCATCATATATTTTAGTGGCATTGTGATGAAAAAGGCCAAATATGAAATTCCTTCCGCGATCGCAATCCAACGAAAGTTTTTTAAGGTTTTTGTTTCTTTTATTGTGGAGTCCATAAGTATTTGACACTATTTTTACATAGATTTTTAGAGCATAAAAAAAGCCACTCAATGAGCAGCTTTTTTTATGTTATATGTTAAATGTGAATGACTTCATCGTAGGCATCTGCTACAGCTTCCATGACTGCTTCACTCATGGTAGGATGTGGATGGACAGCTTTGAGTACTTCGTGCCCGGTAGTTTCTAACTTTCTACCTAGTACAGCTTCGGCAATCATATCTGTGACTCCAGCACCAATCATGTGGCAACCTAACCATTCACCGTATTTGGCATCAAAAATTACTTTTACAAAACCTTCTTTGTTTCCTCCAGCGCTTGCTTTTCCAGAAGCAGAGAACGGGAATTTCCCAACTTTGATATCGTATCCTTGTTCTTTGGCTTGTTTTTCTGTCAATCCAACAGATGCTACTTCAGGAGAACAATATGTACATCCAGGAATGTTTCCATAATCTAACGCTTCTACATGCATTCCCGCGATTTTTTCCACACATAAAATTCCTTCTGCTGACGCAACGTGAGCTAGGGCAGGACCTGGCGTTACATCACCAATTGCATAATAACCAGGAATATTAGTTTGGTAGTAATCGTTTACTAAGATTTTATCTCTATCTGTTGCGATTCCAACAGCTTCCAATCCAATGTTGTCGGTATTTGTTTTAATTCCTACGGCAGAAAGCACAATATCTGCTTCCAATACTTGTTCTCCTTTTTTGGTTTTTACAGTCGCTTTTACACCATCGCCCGAAGTATCAACTGAAGTTACCTCCGCAGAAGTCATGATTTTGATACCACCTTTTTTGAACGAACGCTCTAATTGTTTTGAAACCTCATCATCTTCCACAGGAACGATTTTTGGCATATATTCTACAATGGTAACTTCCGTTCCCATAGAGTTGTAGAAATAAGCAAACTCGACTCCAATCGCACCTGAACCTACAACAATCATGCTTTTTGGTTGTTTCTCTAACGTCATGGCTTTACGATATCCAATCACTTTGGTACCATCTTGTGGCAAGCTTGGCAATTCACGGGAGCGTGCACCAGTCGCTACAATAATATGTTTGGCACTATATTCGGTTACTTTTCCGTCTGCATCCGTTACATCGAGTTTCTTTCCAGCCTTTAGCTTTCCATAACCGCTAATTACATCAATTTTATTCTTTTTCATTAGGAATTGCACACCTTTGCTCATTCCTTCCGCTACATTACGACTACGATTTACGACAGCATCAAAATCTTTATCGTATTCTTTCACTGACAATCCATAATCTGACGCATGTTTCAAATATTCAAAAACCTGTGCTGATTTCAATAAAGCTTTCGTTGGAATACATCCCCAATTGAGGCAAACGCCACCGAGACTTTCTTTCTCTACTACAGCGGTTTTAAAGCCCAATTGCGAAGCTCTAATGGCAGTTACATATCCACCAGGACCACTTCCTAAAACGATGATATCGTATGTACTCATATCTTAAAATTTTGTTGTCTGTTTTTCGATGGGCAAATTTAGGAAATTCTGTTTGAAGAATAAAGTTTTTGCCATATGAAGTCTCAGACTTCATATAACACAAACTTTGATACGCTACGCTTTAGACCGCTATTGCTATTAGACGTTAGATCGCTTCGCTTTTAGACAAGTTGACTCTCGCTAACTCATATCGAAGTATAATTGTTTTTCAATTGCTCCATGAAGTCTCAGAGTTCATGGAGCGGGACCTAACACCCAAAACCTAAAACCTATTTTTGGGAGTTCCCTTTCGCTATCGCTTCAGGTCGCGCTATTCGCTACAAGTCCGCGCTCGCAAACTCGCTGTGGGCTTTCCACTGCTATCGCTAACTCATATCGAAGTACGGTTGTTTTTATGTAAGGTATTAGGTCTTAGGTTTTGGGTGTTGGGTTGGTAGTAAACCAAGACCTAAGACCTGTTTTTGTAGGAAATGTAACATTTGGCTACCTTTTGGCAACTAATTCAAACAAACAAAAACCGAGATATGGAAAAAATGGATTCAGAAATAAATATAAAAAACGGAATAGTTTTTTTGAATGGAAAAGATATTGGAGAGTTGGAAGTAGATGATTCTGTTGATGGTCATTATTTGTTACTAGAAGACGTCAGCGAGCTAAAAGGCATTAAAATATTAGATATTTTTGACGACAGAATCTCATGTATAAGAATACATTTTCAAAATAGCTTTTATCATAGGTGGAATTCTATTTTTACATATTTCACAAGCATAAACTTCACAAGAAATGAAATTTCATATGTTAATCTTCATCTGAGTACAGAGAATTGGGATTTTAAATATGGGATTCATTCCTTTTTAAAGAAGCTAACTAGATCACTAAATGATTCAGATCTTGTGTATATTCATGAAGAACAGTTTGATGATTTTGAGGATATTATTCAATTAGGGTTGAATATTTATTTGACTTCAGATGTGTGGAGAATAGACATATTAATTGTGCATAATGAAATAATCGAATTACTAAATTCTAAAATTGAAAATATATTTTTAGAATTATCTAATGAAAACAACTTAGATTTAATAAACACCTTCACCTTCCCACCTGAAATCCAAAGTTCTTGCGAGCAATATCTCATCTACTTCGCAACATTCCTAAAAGACATCGGTATCAACGCAGAAACCAACATTGAATCCAAAGCACATGAAACCTTGTTTACCGTGATTCCAGAGGATGGAGAAGAAGCCTTGGATAAAATTAGAGAAGCATTGAATATGTATTTATCATTGCCACAAAATCCAGAATTTGATGCTGTTGTGGCGGAGTTTACAGATATGGGTGTGCAACAATTAGCATCACAAGTATACTTTTTAAGGTCACAATTAGTTATGGCAAATGCTACTTTGCAAATGAAAGATGCTACAATCAAAAGTTTACAATTGACTAACTATCAACAAAAAACAATCATAGATTCACAACAAGCGGAAGAAAAGAACGAAGAAGAAATTGCCGGTGGTTTAGCTAAAGTAAAAGAGGTTGATTTAAAAATTATATCATTTAATCTTCCCGAATTATTAAGGCGCATCAAACGAAAGTTTCAATAAGAATTGCATAAATTTAAAATGAAAAAGTACATTAAACTAATACCCAACATCCAAGACCCAAAACCTAAAACCCCACAATTGTAACACTTTGTTAGATGCTACTACATATAATCGTATCTTTTGGCAAATAAATGTGATTCCCACAACTAAAACCGAATCCAAACTATTGAAATCGAATTACCATTTTAATCCTTTTGCTGGTGTGTTAGATGTAGAAGTCAAGCATACGATTGTGCCTAGGTTTTCTATTGCTGAAATTGTGACAGAAATCGAAACGAAACAATCGATTGCTATTGAGTTTCTTGGGAAGCATGGCAGAGGAAAGACCACACACTTAATTTGGTTGCAACAGCAATTACCACAGTATCCCATTTTTCAATTGGGAAAAACAGCTAATTATACAGAGGTGCTTCAACACGTTTCTGAAGTAGTTTTCGTGGATGGCATACATCATCTGAGTTTCAAAGAACGCGTACAACTGTTTAAGACAAAACGAGTGGTCGTGTACACCACACATTTCACGCGAAAACTAGCTTGTCTGTTCGCACAGAAAAAACAAAAAGTCATTCGTTTCAAAGGAATTGACACACACACATTACAGCAAATTATCACCAATCGATTGGCACTCGCACAAACAGATTTCCGAGAGCCAACTGCACATTTCAGCGAAAGCGAGTTGCAAAAACTCATCAACAGGTATGGAGATAATTACCGAGGCATTATCAACAATTTATACGAAAACTATCAATGAGCAGTTCCACTTTACAAGCAGAAGTATGCATCGATGATGTGCAAAAAGATACAGACATTTCAGGATATGTACACATCGTGACTTCCGAAGATATTCTTATGGACGAAATTACGGCGAAAATCTATTTTGAAGCGCGTGGACGTATGCGTGGATTTACCAAAGATATTGCTACGATTGCTGTGATCAACGCGCCCATAATCATCAAAGCAGGCGAAGAAAATATACTTCCTTTTTCTTGTCCACTTGATGAATATGTAGAAAGCTACGAAGGGCAAAATGTGAGTTTTACCTATAATTGCGAGGTGAAAATGCACGTGGATGAGGACGATTTTAAAAAGCTGGGATTGAATTTTATGGCAAGTGTTAAATCCTTTTTGACTTCTGACAAGCGCCTACGAGCTCGAACACAATTTGAAGTCATAGACAGGCAACATACATATCGTGTAAAAGAAGGGACGTATGATTTTGGACTGAAATTAAATTATGTGTTGCCCATTGCGGTAGGCATTATTATGTCCATGTTGTTTATAGCATTTACACAAGATAACACTATATGGTATGTTGTTTTGGGCATTATTGTCATAGCTGCTGTAACGTACGGAATTCACTTTTATCTGGAAGATACGCTGGGAAAACTAACAATGACTCTGGAAAATGTAGACGAAACCCACTTTTGTTGTCGTGTAGAAAAGACGCGGAAATTTAAGCTAAAAGAACAGTTTGTCTATTATGAAATTATTGAAGAAGTAGAAGATAGAAGAGGTACAAAAACAACTACATACAGAGAGTGCCAGTATGCTTCACTTCGAAAAGAAATGAAAAATTTTAGTAAAAATGCTGAATTCACTTTTGAGTATCCAACACGATTGGATTATGCGACACTGAAAGCAGATACTGTAGAAATTTATTGGCGCATGTGCCTTACAGGAGTTTCAAGTTTAGGACTGCCCTTGAAATACACTGCTACATTCAAAGTCAAAAAAGACCGTCCTATTCCTGTAGAAGAAGGACAAAAAGCGCTCAAAAGTAATGAAAATGATACAAAGCTACTGAACAAGTAATTATGTTTGTATATTAGAAACAAAAATAAGAACACCTTAAAAATAAGAACATGAGTAATTCTTTGGAACCCCGAAAAGACAGTATTGACAATATTAAATTTTCCTCGAGCGGAGGTGCTCCACAGCCAAAAGAAGTAGTATATGTAGAACGAAGAGGCGCACCAACAATATTGACTATTTTGGTCATATTTACCATTATTGGGTCACTATTCTCCATGGGGAAATCGCTTTTGTACGACACAGTATTGTCTTATTTTGGACAAGGAGATTTTTTATATTATGTATATGTAGCTACGTGTGTGGGGACTATGATTGGCGCTGTGATGATGCTGTCTAAAAAGAAAATGGGCTTGTATTTGTATTCTGTGAGTCAGATTGTTTTTATCCTGCTATTTATTTTGAGTCGAATTCCTTCGCCAGGCGTATATTACTCCACTAGTTATACCATATTGGTTACATTGCCAGCATTTATTTTCTTGGTATTATATTGGTCAAAAAGTATTAAAGATTATTTAACAGAATAACAAAATTGACACATATGCAACTACAAAAATATCTATTGATTTTCAGCATTTTCATATGCTTGATTGCTTGTAAAAAAGTAGATCCAAACAAACATATTGACGAAGGAAACGTCAAAGATCAAGTCTACACGAGTAGCGAACTTGGCTGGCAAATAAAAATACCTCAAGGTTGGGATGTCATAACCAAAACAGAAACCGATTACCTCACAGAAAGAGGCTTGGAAGCGATGGAAGATACTTTTGATGTTGAAATAGACATTTCTGGAGTAAAAGATTTAATTAGTTTTCGAAAAAACCGTTTCAACGCATTCCTGTCAAATTCAGAGCCTTTTGAAGAAACATATACTGACGAATGGAAAGATAATAATGCCGATGTAAAAAAACTAGTCTATGAAACTTTTATGGATCAAGGAATAAATGTCGATTCAACCGCCACAGAAATTGTACAAATTGATGGATTTGATTTTTTAAGGTTTGGATTTAGAGTGAAGTCACCAAATAATACCGTGGTTATG
>JBCCLS010000170.1:0-6902 GCA_039026835.1 Bacteroidota bacterium
AAAAACACCTCTGGAAAAGCGCACTTTCTTTTGTTTCTTTTCTTTGTGCGAGCAAAGAAAACGAAAGTAAAAAAACTGAAATGTAGTAATTTGCTTTTCACTTTCTAAGTGAGGATAATTTCTATTTGAATAAAACCTATATCGAACTGACGTTATATTAAAAATAGATTTGCACATATTTTCTAGATAACTTTATTACAATTCAGGGAATTGTATGTTTTACAAGTATGGTTTTTATACTTCATGATATATTTTCGTGAATTAAACTTCCATAAATAACTCTCATGAAAAAAACACTTCTATTATTTTTTTTACTAATAATTCATTGTGGTTATGCACAAATGACAATCAGCAGCACATTTTCTCCACAATATTACATACAAGATGTACTCATTGGAAATCCTAATTTTCCTGCTTACAGTTTTGCCTACACAACATTTGAAAATTTTAGTGAACCCACTTCTGGAATCGGTGTTTTTAATGCAAATGGAGTCGATATTCCGCTTGATATGGGATTGGTTTTATCCACAGGAAATGTATATGATATTCCAGGACCTAATTTGACAAATTTGACAGGTATTGACACCAATTGGGCAGGCGATACAGATTTAGAAAATTACGCAGGAATTACAGATCCGACGTACAATGCAACTTCAATTGAATTCTACTTTACAGCTACGGCTCCGAGTATCAGTTTAGATTTTTTATTTGCGTCAGAAGAGTATGGACTTTTCGAATGTATATTTGGCGATTCTTTTGCCTTTTTATTGACAAATGTTGGCTCAGGTATTACTAAAAATATTGCATTAGTTCCGGCAACAATAGATCCAATATCTATATTGACTGTAAGAGGTGGCGATAATCTGAACTGTACTGCTCAGAACATTCAGTACTTTGGTCGTTATAGTTATGCGGTAGCCGATACGAGCATTCCTTCTATAGATTCTGCAAACTCTCCGATTGATTTTAATGGACAAACGGCTGTATTTGTTTTGTCTGATGATTTAGTTATTGGCGATACATATCGGTTAAAAATTGTGGTAGCAGATTTTGTTGATGCTTCATTTGATAGTGCTTTGTTTATACGAAATAATTCTTTTGGAGCGTATCCAACCATTGTAACTGAGCCTGAAAATATTGTCATTGAAGATGATGATAACAATGGTGTTGAAACCTTTGACTTAACCATTTTTGAAAATCAAATGCTTGGAACTGCTATTGATTTGTCTGTATATTCCTTTGATTTTTCATATCATTTGTCACAAGCAGAAGCAGAAGCAGGTACAAACGCAATTCCAAATCCGGATGCGTATACCAATACTGCTAGCTTGCAAGAAGTGTATGTAAGGATGCAAAATACCTACACAGGCACAGGAATTACGACAAGTTTTAGAATCACTGTTGATGCAAGCTTGCTCAGTACACCAGAATCACAATTGGATACTGTGGTAATCTATCCAAATCCCGTAGTAGATGTGTTGACTATTGATACCGCTTCGATTGCTATTGACACCATTCAAGTATACAATATCAGCGGACAGTTGTTGCAGACCACAGTAACAAATCATTATGAAAAAACTACAATAGATTTTTCAAATTTTGAAAGTGGTATCTATTTTCTTCAAATTAATTCTGATCAAGGGAAAATATACAAGCGTATTGTAAAATAATATAGGTTACATAAAAAAAGCACACTTTTTCTTGCTGATGCTTTCTTGTAATTATACAATAGACTTTGTTTGTTGTAGCAAAATCGTCATTCCTTTAAAATTAGCTGTTGTACCTATAAATAACGTTGCTATAGAAAAAAATAATAATCACGTATTCCCATTTTCTAGTTTAGAGCTGAAAGTATCATTCAAAATTTAATTTAGTGTCACACTTTGGATACATGCTTTACATCATTTGTCTAATCAATTCTTCGAGTGTAAAAAAACAGCACAGAAGATAACTAACTTTACTAATTATGGGAATAAAAGTAACATTATTAAACAGCCCACTTGCCGAAATAATAACGCAAAAAGAAATAGAAAAACGCAAAATGATCAAAGCGCTTGCAGCTACTGAACAAAACCAAAAATTTAAGAGTTCGGAAATTCAAAATGGATATGGAACTGCCACTACAGTCGCCGTAAGTCCAGGTTTTGGCGCTACAGTAGAGGCAACAATTAACATTCAAGTAAATACCGTATCCGAAGAAGTATTTGATCAAATTGTTGATGAAGTGAAAAAGAGTAAAAGTTACCAAGATAATGTCCAATTCAAAAAGCAAGTAGATGAGAGTAGTTACACAAGTGCAGGATCGTCAAGTTCAGGATTTTTTGGTTGGCTAGTCGGAAATAATGGTGACAACTATACTAATAGTAATAGCAATATTACCACCGAAATTAACGATTTTAGATCAGGTGATTCTTCTGACGATTTAACAGTTGCAAATTCTATTGCAAACATCATGGTAGAAAATATTTCAGAAGTTTCAGTAACGGCTACTGTAAGTGTTACAGGACAATTGCTAGTACCTTCGCCAACAGTCATTGCAGTTGAATCTACTGTTTTTAATTTTGTACAAGAAGATGGAACTCGTTCTACCGTAACAATGCTAAACCAGAAACCGTTAGTAGCGGTAGATCAACCAACAGGAACTGTGAGCACTAATTCACTAGAACCTGGAGCGCAGTTGACATTAAGTCCAATTGGCGGATAAAAAACGAAAAAAGAAGCTGTTTTAAACATAAAAAATCAAAAAGATAGAGAGTATTTTGCGACTCATCTGCAATCCGCCCTTATGAAATCCAAATCATATTTTGGAATGATTTACACCTTTAAAACGGCTTCTTTGTCTATAATTTTTCTGCTAAATATTTCCCTGTAAATGACGCTTTCTGTTTAATGATTTCCTCTGGCGTTCCTTCGGCTACCAACGTTCCACCATTTTTTCCTCCTTCTGGACCTAAATCGATGATGTAATCAGCACATTTAATGAGCTCAATATTGTGTTCTACCACAATAATAGAATGTCCTTTTTCAATCAATGCATCAAAGGAAGCGAGTAACTTTTTAATGTCGTGAAAATGCAATCCTGTCGTTGGTTCGTCGAAGATAAATAATGCCTTTTCTTTGGTGTTTCCTTTCACCAAGAAGGAAGCCAACTTAATACGTTGCGCTTCGCCACCAGAAAGGGTAGAAGAGCTTTGTCCCAACGTTACATAGCCCAAACCAACATCTTGCAATGGTTTTAGTTTGCGATAAATTTTTGTTTGCTCGTGTTTGGTAAAGAAATCTATAGCATCATCAATGGTCATGGATAAAATATCATGAATATTTTTTCCTTCATACATGACTTCCAAAATTTCCTTTTTAAAGCGTTTCCCGCTACATGTTTCACATTCCAAATGCACATCCGCCATAAATTGCATTTCAATCGTGACTTGTCCTTCACCTTTGCAGGTTTCACAACGGCCGCCATCTACATTAAACGAGAAATGCTTGGTTTTGTAGTTTCTGATTTTAGATAACTTCTGATTGGCAAACAATGCACGGATATCATCGTATGCTTTGATGTAGGTTACAGGATTGGAACGCGATGAACGCCCAATCGGATTCTGATCAACGAATTCAATATGTTTTACGTTGCTATATTTGCCTTCTAATTTGGTAAACTGACCAGGCTTTTCACCATATCCGCCTGTTTGTTTCAGCATAGAAGGATACAATATTTTTTTGACTAATGAACTTTTTCCACTTCCTGAAACACCTGTGATGACGGTTAGCATGTTTAGCGGAAAGGTAACATCAATATTTTTTAAGTTATTTTCACGTGCACCCACAATTTTGATGAATTGATTGGAAGTGCGTCGTTTGGCAGGCACTTCAATTTCCATCGATTTGTTGAGGTAACTTGCGGTTAGCGAATTGGCTTTTAAAATGCTATCATAATCACCATACGCAACTACATTTCCTCCGTGAGTTCCTGCTTCTGGACCAATATCGATGATTTCATCTGCCGCATGCATAATATCTTCGTCATGTTCAACAACGATAACCGTATTTCCTAAATCACGTAGTGAAATCAAAACTTTAATCAGTCGTTCACTATCTTTTGGATGCAGTCCAATACTCGGTTCATCCAAAATATACATAGAACCCACCAAACTACTTCCTAGCGAAGTTGCCAAATTGATACGTTGCGATTCTCCACCTGAAAGTGTATTCGATTTACGATTGAGCGTTAAATAATCCAATCCGACATTAGTTAAAAACTGCAAACGACTTCTGATTTCTTTTAACAATCGTGTGGCTATTTGCTCGTCGTGTTCGCTAAGTTGTAATTGCTCAAAGAAAACAACCAATTCTTTTAATGGTAATATGACTAAATCTGTAATTGTTTTTCCATCAATTTTCACATAATTTGCTTCTTGGCGCAAACGTTTCCCATCACAAACAGTGCATTTTGTTTTTCCACGGTATCGAGAAAGCATCACACGATTTTGAATTTTATAGCTTTTCTCTTCTAAAAAGCCAAAAAACTGATGCAATCCTTCAAAATACTTGTTTCCGTCCCAAACTAACTTTTTCTGTGCTTCGGTAAGTTCAAACCAAGGTTTGTGAATAGGAAAATCAAATTTATAAGCATTATTTACCAATTGATCTCTGTACCAACTCATGCTTTCGCCACGCCATGGGAAAATCGCATTTTCATACACGGAAAGTCCTGTATTGGGAACCACTAAATCTTGATCAATTCCAATGACATCACCATACCCTTCACATTTAGGACACGCGCCATACGGATTGTTAAAGCTAAACAAGTGCACATTTGGCTCTAAAAATTTCATGCCATCCAATTCAAATTTATTGCTAAAATGCATGGTTTTTTTATCGCTCACGGTTTCTATATAACATTCACCTTTCCCTTCAAAAAAAGCAGTTTGTATTGCGTCACCTAGACGATTGTAGAAATCTTCGTCATGTTGCACCACAATACGATCAATCACCAAAGAGAAATCTTCTGTAAAATCTTCATTAATTTCATCAATACGTAAAATCTCGTTGTTTTTCTTGATTCGAGCATATCCTTGTTGTGCCAATACTTTGATGGTGTGAAATGCACTTCGATCTTCTGGAACTGTTACAGGCGCAAGCAATAATAATTTATTACGCTCTTCAAATGTTTTTACATAATTGATAACGTCTGTTACAGTATGTTTTTTGACAATTTCACCTGAAATAGGAGAGTAGGTTTTCCCGATACGCGCAAATAGTAACTTTAAATAATCATAAATCTCCGTAGTTGTTCCCACGGTTGAACGCGGATTGGTAGAGTTGACTTTTTGCTCAATAGCAATTGCAGGTGCAATTCCTTTAATATAATCTACTTTTGGTTTGTTTAACCGTCCCAAAAACTGTCGCGCATACGACGACAAGCTTTCTACATATCGGCGTTGTCCTTCGGCATACAAGGTATCAAATGCTAAACTTGACTTACCAGAACCCGAAAGTCCGGTAATAACAACTAATTTGTTTCGTGGAATGACGACATCAATATTTTTTAAGTTGTGCAATTTTGCACCTTTAATGATGATATTTTCTTTTGGATTTACAGTAGCGAGATCTTGTGTCATTGGGAAAAAAATAATTGCAAAGATACTGCTTTTCACGGTCGAAATAAAATCATTTTGTAGTTATACTTTTCCGAGAAGCATACTTTTTTTGTGATAAATGTCTACTGAAAAACAGCTTTTTTGATCCATTTATACAGTGAAAATGTTAAAAAAGTGAATTTTATTTGCATTTTTTTAACGAATGTTAGTATATTTGAGAATCATTAATCAAATTCTACAAAAAATCTGCGTATAGCAAAACAGTACTTTTTTTAAAAAATTCGGACAAATTATCAGCCTCGATAATTATAATGTAAAAAAGTAATGCTATGGAACAGATCCTGCAAGATTCAGTATTGGTATCTAATTACATCAAAGGCGACGAATGTGCTTTGGGTGTATTAATTGAGCGTCACAAACAGCGGATATATAGTTTTATATATTCGAAAGTATTGGACAGAGATATCACAGAAGACATTTTCCAAGACACCTTTATTAAAGTAATTAAAACCCTAAAAAAGGGAAATTATAATGAAGAAGGAAAGTTTTTGCCTTGGGTAATGCGTATTTCACACAATTTGGTCATTGATCACTTTAGAAAGAACAATCGAATGCCAAAGTATGACAATAATGGAGACTTTAATATTTTTTCTGTATTGAGTGACACAAATTTGAATGCAGAAAATAGAATTATTAAAACACAGGTTGAAAATGATGTGCGTCGTTTGGTTGAAGAATTGCCAGCAGATCAGAAGGAAGTATTGTTAATGCGTATGTATCAAGACCTGAGTTTTAAGGAAATTTCAGAAAAAACTGGCGTGAGTATTAACACAGCTTTAGGGCGAATGCGTTACGCATTGATCAACTTGCGAAAAGTCATTGATAAACATAACATAGTTTTAACAAACTAGCACAATAAATTGTAAAAACATACGTTGTTCTTTAAAATATAAACAACATCGTATGGCAGAAAATTACACTACAAGTTCACCTGAAAAGAAAAAAATGCTTCCAAAGAAGGAAACCATTAGCTTTTTATTGAACTATTCGAAAGCTTTAAGTGTTATTAATTACAAAAGGATGAAGTTTGAAACGCTTCTCAACTAAACTTTGGAGAAAAGACTCGTTAGCTGCGAGTCTTTTTCGTTTTTACTTTGCTTTATTTCGCTTTGCTCAATTGAAAAATTCAATGATTGAAAGATTTTTCGCGGTGCTCAATTCAAGGATTCTATGTTTTTCGCTTCGCTCAGTTTAATATCTTCTGGCTTTTCTTGCTTTTGAATGATTCAAGGTTGTAATAAC
>JBCCLS010000171.1:0-6896 GCA_039026835.1 Bacteroidota bacterium
ACTTGCGGAAGTATTAGAAAAACCAACAGTGCCATTAGGCGATATCAATTACTTATCTGTTGAAGAAAAAGAAGAACTGCTCACAACGCTCAATACAAACACATTGGCGTATCCAAAAGAAGAAACTCTTGTAAGTCTATTTACAAAACAAGCAGCACAAACTCCTGATGCAAATGCTATTGTATACAATGACACGGCATTGACATACAGTGAATTAGATGAATTGTCCAATCAGTTGGCACATTGTCTCATCAAAGAGCACAATGTAAAATTGAATGATTTAGTCGCTGTAAAATTGGATAGAAGTGAACAATTTTTAGTGACAATTTTGGGAATTTTAAAAGCAGGAGCTGCTTACATTCCAATAGATACAAACTATCCGCAAGAGCGTAAAGAATTCATCTTAAATGACGCTGACGTTCAACTACTAATAACAGATTCAAACTATATTTTTGATCTTGATTATTATGAAGGAAATCTGTTTGCGATTGACATTGATTTTGAAGCAGCTCAATTTGAAACAACATTGCCAAACGTTGAGATAAACGCAGAAGATGTAGCCTATATCATTTACACAAGTGGTTCAACAGGAACGCCTAAAGGAGTTATGATTCAGCACCAAGGAATTGTAAATACGGCTATGGCTATTATTCATGGAATGGATTTAGCTTCTTGCAAGCATTCTTTACAATTTGCATCCTATTCGTTTGATGCTTCAGTATTTGAAATCTACAATGCATTGCTTTCAGGATCAACCTTATACATGGTTGATGAAAATACGAGAAAAACACCTGAATTATTAGAAAAGTACATTCTTGAAAATCGCATAGAAACAGCAACATTACCGCCATCATTTCTCAAATTGATGCGTATGGAAAGCCTCCAACATCTAAAAGTGTTGATTACGGCAGGAGAAGCAGCTGTGTATGATAAAGTGATGGAATATCTTGAATTTGGAGGTGTTTTCTACAATGCGTATGGACCTACAGAAACAAGTATTTGTAGCTGTGCATTCAAAATGACAAAGGAAACGAAAGTCAACGGAACGCAAATTCCAATTGGGACAACCATCGCCAATGTACAAATGTATGTTGTAGATGATAACCACAACTTACAACCAAAAGGAGTTGTTGGTGAACTATGCATTTCCGGTTCGGGATTGGCAAAAGGATATTTAAACAGAGATGAATTAACTCAAGAAAAATTTATACAACATCCATTCGTCACAGGTGAACGCTTATACAAAACAGGCGATATGGGACGAATTTTGGATGATGGAAACATTGAGTTTGTTGGTAGAGTAGATGATCAGGTGAAAATTCGTGGACATCGTATTGAACTTGGCGAAATTGCATATCAATTAGAAACAAAAGAAGAAATTGAAGAAGTTGCTTTATTAGTTGTTGATGCAGAATCGGGCGATAAAGAACTCATTGCGTATTTAGTGGCAACACAGGAAATAAGTACGATTGAAATTCGTCAATACTTGGCAAAAAGAGTACCGGATTATATGCTGCCAAATCAGTTTGTTCAAATTGAACACATTCCGCTAAACACAAGTAGAAAAGTAGATAAAAAAGCCTTAGCAGCTTTAAATACAAACCATGTTGCCAAGGAAGTGGCATATGTGGCACCAAGAAATGAAATAGAAGAAAAAGTACATGATATTTGGAGTCCTATTTTAAACATCGAAAAAATAAGTGTAAAAGCTGACTTCTTCGCATTAGGAGGACAAAGTTTAAAAGCAACCTCACTCATAAACGAATACCAAAAAGCATTTGACGTAAAACTTACGTTGAAAGAATTATTTGAAAACATTACCCTAGAAGCACATGCAAATTTAATTACTTCTACAGGCAAAACGAATTTCAAAAACATTCCAAACATTCCGATAGCAGAAAATTATCAGGTTTCTGATGCGCAACGTCGTTTATGGGTTCAAAGTCAATTTGAAGATGCATCAATTGCGTATAACATTCCACTATCGATCCGAACCGAAATTACAGATGTAGAAAGCTTTGAAAAAGCAATTCATGCAGTCATAAAACGACATGAAATCTTACGAACGGTATTCAGAAAAAATCAAGTAGGTGAATTACGTCAATGGATTTTAACTCCAGAAGAATTGAATTTATCAGTAGACTACCAAGATTTTCGTGACGAAGAAGACAAAGAAAAAGCTGTGAAAGCCTACATAGCTGCAAATGCACACATTGCCTTCAATTTAGAAAAAGGGCCTTTATTCAAATTAAGTCTACTGCAAATTGGCGCACAAGAGTTTGAATTCTATTACAACATGCATCACATCATTAGTGACGGTTGGTCTATGGAAGTTTTGGCAAAAGATGTACTTGCGTATTACGAGCATTATAAAAATGGTACAGAAGTATTGCTTCCTGCATTGCGAATTCAATACAAAGATTATGCAGTATGGCAATCGCAACAATTAGAAAGTGACGCGTATCAAACACATAAAGATTACTGGATTTCAAAACTCGGACATGCCATTCAGGCATTAGCATTGCCAACAAATAAGAAGCGTCCTAAAATCAAAACCTACAATGGAAAAGGTGTACGCACGTTTTTAGCACCAGAATTGTTACAGACAATGCAGCAATTCTTGGAAAAAAATGGCGGAAGTATGTTTATGCTATTACTTTCAGAGTTAAAAGTACTCATACATCATTACACTAAAAGTTCGGATGTCATCATAGGAACGCCAGTTGCAGGAAGAGATCATAGCGATTTAGAAGATCAAATAGGATTCTATATCAATACAATTGCTTTGCGAAGTGCTATTGATGGAACGAATGATTTTAATACCTTTTATGAGCAAGTAAAACAAGATACTATTGCAGCATTTGAACACCAACAATATCCGTTTGATCATTTGGTGCAAGATCTTAATATTCCGCATGATACGTCAAGAAGTGCAATATTTGATATCATTCTGAACTTACAAAATATCAATACTGAAATCTCAGACGAAATCCTTACTGATATTGATCCAAATGCGTTTATGCTGTTAGGCGATCGTATGACAAAATTTGATTTAACCATCAATTTTGAAGCGCATGGCGATCATATGTTCTTTGAAGTAGAATACAATAGCGATGTCTATGAATTAGAGATGATTCAACAATTTATGAAGCATTTCAAACTGATATTGGAAGCTACATTACAAACGCCAGATAGCACTATCAATGAAGTACCGTATTTGTCAATTCAAGAAAAACATCAGCTGCTTTCAGTGGTAAATGATACAGAAGTAAGCTTACCAGAAAACACAACTGTGCTCGATTTATTCAAGGAACAAGTTGCTGCGAATCCTGAAAAAATTGCCTTGCATGGAGAAGATGCCAATTATTCCTTTGCGGAATTAGACACATTGTCTAACAAAATGGCACAATGTTTACGAGAAGAACACGCTATCAATTCAGAATCAATTGTAGCCTTAAAGCTAGACCGAAACGAATGGTATGTCATCGCAGCATTGGCCGTTTTAAAAGCAGGCGCAACATTCTTGCCAATTGATATCAAAACACCAGCAGAAAGAGAACAATACATTTTAGAAGATGCGGATGCAGTACTCTTAATTTGTTCCTCAGATTTTATGTTTGATACCAGTTTTACAGGCAACATCTTTGTAATTGATATTGAATTTGATGTCGCGCAATACGAAAATGTAGCTGTAAATCATATCGCTTCTTGGGAACAAAATGCATACATCATTTACACGTCAGGATCTACAGGAAAACCAAAAGGAACTGTAATTGGTCATAAGTCGTTGACAAACTATTTGTTATGGAGTAAAGAAACCTATGTTGAAAACTCTTCAGACAACAGTTTTGGATTATTTACCTCTATCGCGTTCGATTTAACAATTACCAGTACATTTTTACCATTAATTTCTGGCGGAAGCCTCACAACGTATAGCGCAAGTCACGACATCACAACTGTGCTGAAATCATATAGTGAAAACGGACATTCACATATCAAACTCACGCCAGCCCATATTACTGTGTTACAATCGTTAGACCTAGAAAGTGAACAATTGAAAGTAGCCATTGTTGGAGGAGATGCATTGCAAGCTTCTCATGTTGAGACGTTACAAAAGATCAATCCAGCAATTAGCATCTACAATGAATACGGACCAACGGAAGCAACAGTTGGTTGTGTGGTGTATAAAGTGGATTCAGCAACAAACATCCTGATAGGAAAACCAATTCAGAACACACAGGTGTATGTATTAGATGAAAACAATCAACTGGTAGCAGATGGTGTTTCAGGCGAACTGCATATATCAGGATTAGGATTGGCAAAAGGCTATCTCAACAACAAAGCATTGACGGAAGCGAAGTTCATTCAACATCCATTCAAGGAAGGAAAGAAGTTATACAAAACGGGCGATTTAGTAAAATGGATCAACGGTGAACATTTACACTTCATGGGACGAACGGATCATCAAGTGAAGATACGCGGTCATCGTGTAGAACTAGGAGAAATAGCGCAACAAATAGGCGCAAAGGATACCATTCAGGAAGTCGCTGTATTGATCAAAGATGAAACGGTAGCGGAGAAGGAGCTGGTTGCTTACATCACATCTACAGTGGAAGAAACAAGTACAAACATCAGAGGCTTCTTGGCAACAAGAGTTCCAGATTACATGATTCCAAGTGCCTTCATACAAATAGAAAACTTCCCGTTGACGATTAATGGAAAAATAGATACGAAAAAATTACCAAGCATTGAGGGAACACTTTTAGAGAGTCACACAGTATATGTAGCGGCGAGTACTGAAACAGAAGAAAAGTTAGTAAGCATTTGGGAAGAAGTACTCGATGCTGAAAGAGTAGGCATTCAGGATAACTTTTTCACCCTTGGTGGTAACAGTATTAAAGCCATAAAACTATTAACACTGATCAATAAAACATTTGCGATAGATATCAACATTACAGATGTTTTCAATGATACTACGATTGAAAATATTGCCATTAAAATTGAATTCATCAAAGGGCAGGAAAAGTTGAAAGACGCTAAAGAAATGTATAAAGAAATAAAACTATGATCGATCTTTTAAGACAATTAAGCGAAAAAGAAATTCTTCTTGAAGAAGTCAATGGAGAATTAAAACTGTTCTCAAAATCAGGAACCGTTGATAACGAAACTCTTGATCTCATTCGAGAAAACAAAGAACGTATCATAGCGGAACTTCGCAAAGGGAAAAATGGAAGTGCTAAGGAAATTCCATTGATTCCTATTCAAGAAAACTATCCGTTATCTAGTGCACAAAATAGTCTTTGGATTACAAGTCAATTTAAAGGAGCTTCTGTAGCATACAATGTATCTTACAAGATGCCAATTAAGCAAAAATTGGATGTAGAAAGCTTTAAAAAAGCAATGCATGCAGTGATGGAGCGTCACGAAATTTTGCGAACAGTTTTTAAGAAAAATGAAGAAGGAGAAGTGCGTCAATGGATTCTTGAACAGAATGAATTTGAATTGCCAATTCAATATCTTGATTATAGAAATGTAGCTCAAAATGAATCGATCGTAGCTACTTTTATAGAAGAAGATGCCGCAAAAGAGTTTGATCTTGAAAAAGGACCTTTGTTTAGAGTGAGCTTATTGCAATTAGGTGATGAAGAGTATGTGTTTTACTATAACATGCATCATATTATTAGTGATGGATGGTCGTTGGAAGTTTTAGGAAAAGATGCTATGACTTTTTATCAAGCCTTTGCTAAAGGAGCAACGCCAACTATTGAACCTTTGCGAATTCAATATAAGGATTATGCGGCTTGGCAAACACATTTAGTTTCTCAAGACACGTACAATGATCATAAAACGTATTGGTTGAATCAACTTTCAGGAGAATTGCCATACATTGATCTTCCTGGAAAAAATGTTACAAGCAATCAAAAAACATACAATGGTCGCTTGTTAGAAACCATGATTGGAGCACAAGAAACTACGTTGTTAAAACAATTTGTGGCTGCAGAAGGCGGAAGTCTATTTATGGCTGTTTTGGCAACACTAAAAGTTTTACTATATCGCTATACCGATCAAAAGGACATCATCATAGGTACGCCAATTGCAGGAAGAGATCATGAAGATTTGGAAAATCAAATAGGTTTTTATCTCAATACATTGGCATTGCGAAATAAGATTGATCCTACGGGAGATTTTATACAATTTTACAATGAATTAAAGGACAATATGCTGCAAGCCTATGCGCATCAAGAGTATCCTTTTTACAGTGTGGTTCCAAATTTAAATCTCAAATACGATCAAAGTAGAAGTCCTGTTTTTGATATTTCGGTCACATTCCACAATCTTTCAGAAGATAAATTTCGTGCCAACGGAGACATTGAGATCACAGACGACATCACAGATTATGGCTTTGAATACGTAAAACAAGATATTGAATTTCACTTTCAACCACTTGACGACACCATTAACTTCAATGTTGTATACAATACTGATCGTTATAGCAAAGCCTTGATCGTTGACTTTATGCAGCATTACAAGCAATTGGTAACCTCATTATTGCAAAATGTAAACACACCCATAGCGCAAGTTTCATACCTCTCGGACGAAGAAAAGCATGAATTATTACATGTTTTTAATACTGAAAAAATGGTCGCTTCCGACGAAACATTGGTAAGTTTATTTGAAAAGCAAGCACGCAAAACGCCAGATACAACCGCCGTATTTTTTAATGAAACATCAATTACGTACAAAGAATTAGATACACTATCCAATCAATTGGCACATTGTTTTGTGAAGGAACACAATATTGTGTCAAATGATTTGATTGCGGTGAAGTTGGATAGAAGTGAACAATTTATTATTACCATTCTTGCAATTATGAAAGCAGGAGCGGCGTATATTCC
>JBCCLS010000172.1:0-6882 GCA_039026835.1 Bacteroidota bacterium
CAAATTTAATAATATTTTGAGGTTGAAAAATGTGGAGTAGTGTTAAAAGTTTATTAATTTTTGCTGTCATGAGTCTCAGACTTATGACAGCAGTCTCAGACTCATGACAATTCTCAATACTTAATACTAATATCTCAATACTACATAAACACCAAATTAAACTTTTACAACATTTTACAGTCATATTACACAAACCACTTCGTATGACTTTACAAGAAATCGTGCATTTGTACCACAGAGTTGGGTTTGGAATTTCATACTCAGAAGCCAAAGCTTTGCAAAATCAGTCGCGAAAGCAAGTTGTTTCTACATTGTTTGAAGCTTCTCGAAAGATAACACCGTTGACAATTGATTTGTCTGAATTGCGCGAAGGAATCAAAGGTCTCAAACTTAGAGATCGAAAAAAGATTCGTTCACTCATAAAAAATAGTGTCAAAAAAATACACGAACTCAATGCCGCTTGGCTAGATCGACTCGGAACTACAGAACAGGTATTACGCGAAAAGATGACGCTTTTTTGGGCGAATCATTTTGTGTGTCATGATAAAAATGTGTTACACTTTGAACAGTACAACAATACCTTGCGAACACACGCTCTTGGGAATTTTAAGGAATTTGTCATTGCTATTTCGAAAGAAGCTTCTATGATTAAATATTTAAACAACAAACAAAACAAAAAGCAACAACCGAATGAGAATTTTGCACGCGAATTGCTAGAGTTGTTTACGCTTGGGCGCGATCAGTATTCGGAACAAGATATTAAAGAAGCAGCACGTGCGTTTACAGGTTGGAATCATGATTTGAGTGGAAATTTTCGTTTGCGCCGTTTTCAACACGATTATGGCGAGAAAACTTTTTTCGGTAAGACAGGCAATTTTAATGGAGAAGATATTATTGAAATCATTCTACAGCAAAAACAGTGTGCGCAATTTATCTGTAAAAAAATCTACCGCTATTTTGTAAATGATACGTTAGACGCTTCCCGCGTAAGCGAAATGACGGAAGTTTTTTATAAAGACTATGATATTGAAAAGTTGATGCGTTTTGTGCTGACGGCAGATTGGTTTTACGATCAAAAAAATATTGGGACAAAAATAAAATCGCCTGTAGAATTCTTAATTGGCATGCACAGAGTTGTTCCAATGCAGTTTGAAAAGCAACGCGAATTGATCTACTTGCAGAAGCTTTTAGGACAACATTTATTGTTTCCACCAAATGTAGCAGGCTGGAAAGGCGGTCGCAATTGGATCAATCCAAATACGATGATGTTGCGTCTGCGATTACCTTCTATTTTATTGGCAAATGGTGAAATTGCTTTGGATGAAAAAGGAGCATTTGAAGATGATTTTCAACAGTTTAATAGCAAACGAAACCGGCAACGAAAACTGCATGTAACTCTAGATTGGACTTCATTCCAGTCTACATATGAGAAAACAAGCAATACAGCTTTACAGCAAACGCTGCTTACAAGTCCACTAAATCGTGGAACACAAGACTATTTGAACAAATTAGAAACACAAGATGTAAAAGAAACCTGCATTCAGTTGATGTCGTTGCCAGAGTATCAATTGTGTTAGATCAATGGATCAATTTTTAAATATAACAATGTACTAATGTGTTAATTTGAAAATTTGAAAATGCTGTTTGAAGTGACTCACAATTCGTGTCAATTTAAAACAGAAAAGAATAAAAAAACAATTTGTGAATTTGTGGTGAGAAAATGTAGAAGTGATTTATAAGGACTCCCGCCTGCGCGGGAATAGAAAAAATGGTTAATTGAGATTCCCACTTTCGTGGGAACGCAAAAAACATAAATAGATTCCCGCTTTCGTAGGAATGAAAAAACATAAATAGATTCCCGCCTGCGCGGGAACACAAAAAACAAGTTTTTTGGATGAACAGAAGAGATTTTTTAAAACAGGCATCGTTGGCAAGTACAGCGTTATTCGTGCCGAAATTTGTTTCGGGATTTAATTTGATAGATTCCGCTGTAGCGACTGGAAAGAAACTAGTCATAATTCAGCTTTCCGGAGGAAATGACGGATTGAATACCGTAGTGCCGTTTCGAAATGATATGTATTACAAAAAACGTCCGTCGCTAGCACAGCAAAAATCAAAACTGATTGGAATTACAGATGAAATTGGTTTTCATGAAAGTTTGGTAGCACACAGCAATCTCTACAATAATGGTGAATTGTGTGTCATTAACAATGTTGGATATCCCAATCCAAATCGTTCACATTTTAGAGCAACGGATATTTGGCATACCGCAAGCGATGCAAATGAGTATTTGCAATCAGGTTGGGTTGGACGGTATTTGGATGTCACCAAAAGCAATTCAGTTGATGCGATTGAAGTAGATGATTCACTATCGCTATTGTTACAAGGAGAGCACACAGACGGAATCGCCACAAAAAATCCCAAACTCTTTTTTAGAACCACGCAAGGTCCGTATTTTAAACGAATTGTAGAACATCACGATGATGCGCATTTGAGTGAACACAATTTGGGGTATTTGTACAAAACCATGGTAACAGCTTCGTCTTCGGCAACATATCTGTATGAAACTTCCAAAACATTCTCCACGAAAGTGAGTTATCCGAAGAATGAGTTTTCTAATCAGCTCAAACAAGTGGCACAATTCATCAATTCAGGATTGCAAACGAAAGTCTATTACACATCCTTGGGCGGATTTGACACACATGCTAATCAAGTCAACAAACAAAAGCGTTTGCTCAAGGTTTATGACGAAGCAATAGCAGCTTTTACCAAAGATTTAAAACAGCAAGATTCCTTCAAAGATACCTTGATTTTGACATTCTCCGAATTTGGGCGTCGCGTGCAACAAAATGCAGCCAACGGAACAGATCACGGCACTGCAAATCAGGTATTTTTAATTGGAAGTCAGTTGAAAACACAAGGTTTCTACAATCCGATGGCAGATTTATCAAATTTAGACACAAACGGTGATTTGATCTATGATATTGACTTTCGAGAAATTTACACTTCGGTATTAAACAATTGGCTAAACGTAGATGCTTCAAAAGTCATGAATACTTCATTTTCTGGATTAAAAATAGTCTAGCTTACTAGAAGCGTACTTTACAAGTATTAGCACACTAGCGGCTTCCTTGCGAATAGTTATGTATTTTTTGCACTCATGTAATATGCTATTTTTTAAATTTGGATAAGAAAAATCATCAACCCATCTTACAGTAACTTCAAACTATAACTAGTCGTAAATCTTAAAATTTGTTAAATTGAAAAGCTTTCCAGTTGACTTTTAGTACTTTTATAAATTATACATAACTATCATGAAAAAGATCACCTTTATTCTTTTTTTACTTATTTTGATTTCTTGTAAAAGCGAAACAAAACCTGCTGCTCCTGTTGCTGAAAACACCGCTACAGCGGAAAACGTAAACGCAACTTCAACCGAAGAAACAACGGTTCAAACTGATATTCCAGTAGTAAATTTTGAACAGTTTGAGAAATACCTAAATATTGAAGATGACAATATTCATGTAGTCAATTTTTGGGCGACTTGGTGTGCGCCTTGTGTAAAGGAGTTGCCGTATTTTGAAGCAGTGAATCAAGAATATAAAGACAAAAATGTAAAAGTGCTATTGGTGAGTTTGGATTTTAATCTGAAAAAGTTGAATTCTTTTTTAGCCAAAAACGATCTAAAATCTGAGCAAGTCCTTTTAGACGATCCCGATCAAAATGCATGGATTCCGAAAGTGTCTTCAACATGGTCAGGCGCTATTCCGGCAACGGTAATTTACACAAAAGAAAAGCGTGCCTTTTATGAGCAATCCTTTACCAAAGGAGAATTACAAAATGCAATACAACAATTTTTAAACTAATTAAATAAAACCTACAAAATGAAAACAATCAAATTAGCTGCATTGACAATCCTTTTTGTGTTTGCTTCTTGTGCAGAAAAGAAAAAAGAAGAAACGCAAAAGAAAGCAGCAACAAAAACTGTAGCAGAAAACACTAAAAAAGTTAAAAAAGAAGTCAACAAAGGCTATCAAGTGGGCGACATTGTAAAAGACTTTTCTTTGAAAAATGTAGATGGAAAAATGGTTTCTATGGGCGGTTTTGAAGACGCCAAAGGATTCATTATTACTTTTACGTGCAACACATGTCCGTATTCTGTAGCTTATGAAGACAGATTGATTGAGTTAGATAAAAAATATGCAAGCAAAGGATTTCCTGTAATTGCTATCAATCCAAACAACCCAGAAGTAAGACCTGGGGATAGTTTTGATGCCATGGTAGTGAGAGCCAAAGAAAAAGGATTTACATTCCCATACATTTTTGATGACGGACAAAAGGTGTATCCTGAATTTGGTGCTTCGCGTACGCCACACATGTACATAATTGCAAAAACACCACAAGGACATCAAGTTAAATATATTGGTGCTATTGATGACAATTACAAAGATGCAACTTCTGTAACCAAGCGCTACGTAGAAGATGCAGTTGATGCATTGTTAGCAGGAAAAGAAGTAGAAGTAAAAACGACCAAAGCAATCGGATGTTCTATTAAAGTATAGACTTTCAGACTGACTTAGAAATGATATAAACAAACCGAAGTTGCGTACTTCGGTTTTTTTATTTTACTTACAAACAAACAGTTCAGGTTTGCGTATCTTTTGTTACATGAAATCTATGGAAAAAGTTTACCTTTGAATATCATATTACAAACAACATTATAAAAATAGCTATGGCAGATTTAACACAACAAGCGTGGAAAGAACAACTAGAAAACGATCCAAATTCAGTCATCATTGATGTGCGTACTCAAGATGAGGTGGACGAAGGATTTATACCAGAAGCACTTCACATTGATATTTTTTTAGGACAAGGATTCATTGATGAAATTGAAAAATTAGATCCTGAAAAAAATTACTATGTATACTGTCGCTCAGGCGGAAGAAGCGCGCAAGCTTGTGCAATTATGAACAGCAAAGGCTTTGAAAACACCTATAACCTTATGGGCGGATTTTCAGAGTGGCAAGGTGCAAAAACCAATGAATAGTGTATTCATGAAACTCAAAAAACTAACTTTCGTAATGGGAATACTGTCAGGGATACTTTCTTTTTTTGGATGCGATAATTTTCCGAAAGAGAATAATGTCACGGTTACGGAATTGCAGGAAGCATTACAAAACGAAAATGTCATTATTTTAGATGTGCGTACGCCAGAAGAAATAGCACAAGGAAAAATAAAAAGCACTGCATTGGAAGCAGATTTCTATGAAGAAAACTTTATCGAAGAAGCTACTGCTAAAATTCCAAAAGACAAAGACGTGTATGTATATTGCCGTGGTGGCAGACGAAGTGCCAAAGCAGTCATCAAATTACGAGAGTTAGGTTATACAAAAACCCACAATGTAGAAGGCGGCATTAAAGCGTGGAAAGCAAAAGGGTTTGCGGTAGAAAAAAAATAATTTTTCAGCGTTTCAAAAAAAGCATACTTTTATAAAACAATCTTGTTAGAATAACAACCCACAACTTCTCATTGAAATTATTAGCAATCTAATAATTATCAATATGAACATACGAGAAGATTTTTTGTATTATTTGTGGAAATTTGGGAAACTACAACTGCAAACACTCCGCACGTCCCAAAACGAACTCCTAGAAATTATCAATGTAGGAACACACAATCATCATGCAGGGCCAGACTTTTTTAATGCGAAACTCAAAATAGAAGCACAACTTTGGGCAGGAAACGTGGAAATGCACGTCAACAGTTCTGATTGGTTTGTGCATCACCATGAAAACGATCCCAATTATGACAATGTCATTTTGCATGTGGTGTGGAATCACGATATGGAAATTCACCGAAAAGACAATTCGGTCATTCCTACGTTAGAACTTCAAAAGTATAGTGATGAAGCCATTTTGGAGCAGTATCAAAAACTTCTTTTTACGCCCAAACAATGGATTCCGTGTGAAGCTTCGTTTCCTGTGTTGAATCATTTTAAACTCGAAAACTGGCTCGAACGTGTGTATATAGAACGTTTGGAAGCCAAATCGAAACTCATTGAAGCATTGGTCAAAAAGACGGAATACGACTGGGAAGCTGTATTATTTCGATTGCTTGCTCAAGGGTTTGGACTCAAACTCAACAGTGAGGTTTTCTTTGAAGCCGCTTGTGCTGTAGATTTTAGTCTCATACGAAAACTAAGTGTCTCATCCTGTTCGTTAGAAGCTTTTTTATTTGGAATATTTGGATTGCTTTCGCAAGAAATAACGCAGGAACCTTACCATTTGCAACTGTGTAAAGAATACGCCTATCTCTGTCACAAATTTCAATACAGCAGAAAAAACAACATTCCCTTGCAATTCTTTAGAACGCGTCCTGCAAACTTTCCTACCATTCGCGCTTCGCAATTGGCAACATTATACTCAAAAGAGCAGCATTTATTTTCAAAATTAATCGCTACCACTTCTTTGGATGAGTTGTATGCGTTGTTGCAAGTAGAAACCAGTGAATTTTGGCAAACACATTACACCTTTGAAAAACAGTCGCCCAAGCGCATCAAAAAAGTCTCCAAACAATTCATAGATGTCTTACTAGTCAATAGTATTTTACCACTACAATACTGTTATGAAAAATATTTGGGGAAACCCAATGTAGAACGATTGCTCACATTGTTGCGCACTATTGCACCCGAAAAAAATGCCATCATACAAAAATTTGATACCAAATTAGCTAGCGAACATGCATTGCATACACAAGCCTTATTACAGCTCAAAAAAGGCTATTGTGATTCTCAAAAATGTTTGGAATGTGCTATTGGAAACTCCTTGTTAAAACAATCTTATATTTATGTGAAGAAGTAAGCGACATTCCTGCAAAAACTG
>JBCCLS010000173.1:0-6872 GCA_039026835.1 Bacteroidota bacterium
ACCACCAGATTTGTAATGATAATTGGCATTAAAATCGTCCATTTCTACCAACTTATCATAATTTTCAATAGCGTCGTCCCACTTTTTTTGAAATCCGTATGCATCGCCTAGCAATTCGATCAATTGACGATCGTTTGGCGATTGCGCTACGGCGTCTTTTAAGATACGTTCGGCTTTACTATATTGTTTTTGTGCAAATAATTGTTCCACAGTTTCAGCAGTAGTTTGACTCATGACAAACACAGGAACAAACAGAAGGAATAAAAAATAATACTTCATTGGATTTCTAATTTCTATAGCGATCTACTTTTTATCAAAGATACTACTTTTCAGCGGTACCTATTTTATAAAAAAATCTTAACATTTTGATTCTTGGAATGTTCTTTGCGTTTTATACCTTGAAAATAAACCAAATTATCACTAAAATTCTTACTTTACATACGCAAATGTTGGTTTTAGAGTTGTATACATACAGTCCGTGAAACTGATTTTTACATTGTGATATAATTTTTGAACGAATGAAAAACGCACTTACTATTTTTATGATCGTATTATTTAGTCATTTCGCAGATGCACAAAACACATATTTACAACTGTGGAAGGAAGTAGCTAAATTTGAACAACAAGGATTGGAAAAATCAGCTTTTGAAAAGGCATCTGAAATTTACGCCAAGGCTAAAAAAGAGCAAAACAATCCGCAAATTATCAAAGCATTACTGCATACATCAAAATATCAACTTACGCTTGAAGAAGATGCAGAATTGACGATTATCAATACGATAAAAACAGAAATTGCAACACAATCTTTTCCCTCAAAAAATATATTACAAAGCATTTTAGGACAATTATACTGGCAATATTATCAATCCAATCGATATAAATTTTACAGCCGTAGCAAAACAGCAGAAAAAGTAGATGCCGCCGATTTTAGAACTTGGGATTTGGATACTTTATTTGCTGAAATTAGTACACAATTAGATGCTTCGCTGAGCAATCCTGAGCAACTGCAGCGTTTGGAATTGAGCACTTTTGATGAGATTCTTAGATTGCAAAAAGGTTCCAAAACATTCCGCCCTACAGTATATGATTTTTTGGCACACAATGCATTGGAATTTTACAAATCTTCTGAAAATAGCATCACAAAACCCGAAGAAACTTTTGAAATTGACAACGAAGTATATCTAGGCAATGCCAAATCATTTTCTGAAATACAAATAACCTCAACAGATTCGCTTTCGCAAGAATTGAAAGCACTGAAACTGTATCAAGACTTACTGCGTTTTCACTTGAATGATTCCTCACCCGAAGCATTGATTGCGGTGAATATAGAACGCTTGGAATTTGTACAACAAAAAGCCACATTTGATGATTCAAAAGAAAAACTGATTGAAGCACTTCAAAACGCACAAAAAATACATGCAACACATCCGTACGCAGCTATGTATACTTTTAAAATTGCTTCTTTATATAGAGAGTTTGGCAGTCGTTACAACTCCGAAAAAAATGATAAAACGCACCAATGGGAATATCAAAAAGCGGTAGCACTCTGCAATAGTGTCATTACAAAATTTCCAGAGACTGAAGCTGCTAAAAAATGTGCCAACCTGAAACGTGAAATTTTAAAGAAAGAATTTACCATCACTACAGAAAATGTGGTTCCTATTGAGAACTATTCTCGCGTCTCAGTAAAATACAGAAATGTGGACAAACTTTATTTTTCTGTACGTGCCATTACCTATGATAAACTTGGGGAATTTTACAAATTAAGCAGCAATAAGCGTACTCAATTCATTAATAGTTTACCAAAAAGTAAGTCGTGGAATGCTATATTGCCTTCTGAGAAAGATCATCAATTTCACACCACCGAAATTGCTGTTCCGCCATTGCAAAATGGAATCTACATGCTTACAGTTTCGGGCACTGAAAATTACACATCAGACTTGTCTGGAATTAGTATCATACAAGCGACGAATATTGCCATTACACACAAAAAAATGCCTGATGAATATATGGTACAGGTAACCGACAGAACTGATGGAACTCCCGTAAAAAATCAGGAAATCAACATTTCATACCGCTTTAATTACGGCGGCACAAAACAAAAAGAAACACGCACCACAGATGCCACCGGAACTGCCAAACTGTTTAAAAGAAGAAACCGAAACTTTCAAGACATTGATATTGTAGTAGTCACTGCAAATGACACCGCTTATTTTGATAATTTCAATTATTACAATAGCCTCCGAAATACAGAAGTTGACACGCAAGAAAAACTTTTTTTGTTTACCGACAGAAGTATTTACAGACCTTCACAAACGCTCTATTTCAAAGGAACTTTGGTACGTAAAAAAGGGACAACATCTACAGTGTTACGAAATGAAAAAGTCAAACTGACATTGCGTGATGCCAATTATCAAGTCATCAGCGAAAATTCATTTACAACAAATGATTATGGTTCTATTCAAGGTGAATTTGTGATTCCAAATAATGGTTTGACAGGAGAATTTTCACTCAGTGCCTCCAAAAATGATAATGGTTTGGGAAGTGAGTATTTTTATGTGGAAGAATACAAACGACCTAAGTTTGCTGCTGAATTTTCACCAGTTACGGAAACCTTTGCCGTCAATGATACTGTGACTATTAAGGGAAATGCCAAAGCCTTTGCAGGAAGTGCTATTTCAGAAGCAAAAGTAAGCTACTCAGTCATGCGTACGCCACGCTATCCGCAATGGGTATTTTGGAGACGTCCGTACATAAGTACTGCATCGCAACAAATTACAAGTGGCGAAACTACAACAGATGCTTCTGGAAATTTTGAAATTGACTTTACCGCCATTCCTAATGCGAGTGTTCAAAAAGAATTATTACCAATATTTGATTATAAAGTAACTGCCGATATTACCGATATCAATGGCGAAACTCGCAACGCTACTACAGTTGTACATGTTGGATATCACAGTTTGCAAGCCAAAGTACAAATCAGTAATAGACTTGATGCCGCCAAAAAAGATCACAAAATAGAGATTGATACAAGGAATTTAAACAATGAAAAAGTTCCTGCAAAAGGTATGATTACCATTCACAAATTACAAGCGCCCGATCGTGTGTTGCGCAAGCGACCTTTTAAAGTGCCAGACTATCAATCCATTTCGGAAACAGAATTCAAAAAGTTATTTCCAAACGAAGCATATTCCAAAGAAGAGCAAGACTATAGATCATGGAAAAAAGGAGAAAAAGTATTTGAAACTAATTTTGACACCGAACAATCGAGTAAACTTGATATTGGGAAAATCAAACGTTGGGAATCTGGGAAATATATTGTGGAAATTACCTCAACCGATTCCAATGGTTTTGAAATCAAAGATTACGCATACACAGATGTTTTTAATACCAAAGATACTACAGCAGCAGACAATCAATTGCTGGAAGTGACTACAGATAAAAGCAGCTATGTACCGACTGAAGAAGTCGTGCTCACCATCAACTCCGGCACAGACATCATAAAAGTTACGGTAGATATTGAAAAAGACGAACGCATTGTACAATCGTATGTGTTGTCGCTTAAAGATGGGAAACAAACCATTCGAATTCCCGTTAGTAAAGATGATGAAGGTGGATTTATGATTCACTGTATGGCGACTATTTTTAACAGTTTTATCAAGAAACGAATTCCTGTCGTTGTCAAGTATCCGCCTACAGAATTGACTATTGAAACGGGCACGTTTAGAGACAAATTAAAGCCTGCACAGGAAGAAACGTGGAGTTTTAAAATCAAAGGTCCAAAAGGAGAAAAAGTTGCAGCAGAATTACTAGCAAGCATGTATGATGCATCGTTGGACGAATTCAAATCACACAATTGGGGTTTCAATCCTCTTTCCAGACCTGTATACTACGGCCGCATCAGTATTACAGCAGGAAACAGCTTTGATATATCACGTTTTGGCGATTCTTTGTACGATCAAGAATATAATAGCTATAACTCACAATTGTATGACAGTTTGGATTGGTTTGGGCTGTATTTATACAACAATCGTAGGCTGAGGTCATTTAGAAATAAAGCTGCATTGGAGTCTGCGAGTATGGCAAAGCGAGCTGCACCTGCACCGTCTTCTCCTGAATTAGAATACGAATACAAAGCGACTCTTAACGCTTCTGGGGATGAAAGTGATGGTTTTGATCTTTTAGAAAAAGATGAAAATTCTAGAGATGGTGACGCTTCTTCTGCCAAAGAATATGAGCTATTTACAGAAGAAACAGCAACAGTCGTTCCTAGAAAAAACTTGCAAGAAACTGCTTTTTTCTTTCCACAACTACAAACCGATAGCGAAGGCAATGTATCATTTACCTTTACCACGCCAGAAGCGTTGACAAAGTGGAATTTACAATTATTAGCACACACAAAAGAATTGCACACAGCAACCAAAACTCTGACAACTGTGACACAAAAAGAATTGATGGTATTGCCAAATGCTCCGCGATTTTTCCGTGAAGGAGACAAAGTGGTCGTAAGTAGTAAAATTTCAAATCTTTCTGAAAAAAATCTTAGTGGAGAAGCGAGTCTGCAATTAGTAGATCCTATTAGTGGTGCTGATATTAATCCGGCATTGTTTCCTCGTTTGGGAACACCGACACAAGCATTTTCAGTAGATGCACAAGGCAATACACAAGTTTCCTGGACTTTATACATTCCAAAAGGATTGCAAGCCGCGCAGTATACTATTACCGCACGCGCTGGTGAATTTAGCGATGGCGAACAGAACGCCTTGCCTGTATTGTCTAACAGAATGTTAGTGACAGAAACTTTACCTATGTGGATTCGTTCCAACCAAACCAAAACATTCACGCTAGACAAATTAGCGGAGTCAACATCCACGACGCTAACACATCATAAGTTGAGTTTGGAAATGACGTCCAATCCTGCGTGGTATGCAGTGCAAGCCTTGCCGTATTTAATGGAATATCCATATGACTGTTCTGAACAGACATTTTCGCGTTATTATGCGAATACACTTGCAAGTCACATTGCCAATAGCAATCCGCGAATTCAGCAAGTATTTAATCAATGGAAATCTTCGGACGCGTTGTTGAGCAATTTGGAGAAGAATCAGGAATTAAAATCGCTCATTTTACAAGAAACGCCTTGGGTACGAGATGCGCAATCAGAGACCGAACAGAAAAAACGAATTGCGCTGTTATTCGATCTCAATCGCATGAAAAATGAACAGCAGAAAGCGTTGAAAAAGTTGCAACAAATGCAATTATCTTCTGGTGGATTTCCTTGGTTTTCAGGCGGACGCGAAAACAGATTCATCACACAACATATTATTACAGGTTTTGGACATTTAAAGCAACTGAATGTACTTTCTGAAGAAGATGAAAATACGCAACAATTGATTCAAAAAGCGGTGCAATATTTAGATAATGCTTTCATCAAAGAATACAAAGACATTCGCAAATACAACAAAGAAGTAGATTTAACCAAAGATCATTTGTCATTTTCGCAGTTGCACTATTTGTACATGCGAAGCTTTTTTGGAGAGATTCCACTGTCAAAAGAAGCACAAACGATTAGGGATTATTATTTAGGTCAAATTGATCAATATTGGCTCAGTCGTAGTTTGTATGCCAAAGGTGTGATGGCATTGGTTTCGCACCGAATGCAACGCGCTAAAACAGCGACTGGAATCTTGCGATCGCTTGAAGAAACGAGCATTACCAGCGAAGAATTGGGCATGTACTGGAAAGCCAATACACCATCGTGGTTTTGGTACCAAGCACCTATTGAAACACAAGCATTATTAATTGAAGCCTTTTCAGAAATTTCGAATGATGTCACTACAGTAGATAATTTAAAAATTTGGCTCTTGAAGCACAAGCAAACCAATCGTTGGGCAACAACGAAAGCTACAGCCGATGCAGTGTACGCGCTCTTGTTACAAGGAAGCGATTGGATTTCCGTAACAGATATGGTCGATGTGACGGTTGGTTCTGAACAAATTTCACCAAAAACGCTAGAAAATGTAAAAGTTGAAGCGGGCACAGGTTATTTTAAGACTGCATGGAATGGAAATGAAGTCACACAAGAAATGGCAAAAGTTACTTTGACGAAGAAAGGAAACGGTATTGCTTGGGGCGGATTGTATTGGCAATATTTTGAAGATTTAGATAAGATTACCACTGCAGAAACTTCGTTACAATTGAAGAAAAAACTATTCAAACGCACCTATGATTCTACGGGAGAAGTGTTGACAGAAATCAACGAAAATACCAAACTCGAACTGGGTGATTTGGTGAGAGTCAGAATTGAGCTTCGCAACGACCGACCAATTGAATTTGTGCATATGAAAGATATGCGTGCTGCTGGATTTGAACCTATAAATGTATTATCGCAATACAAATGGCAAGACGGTTTGGGGTATTATGAAAGTACCAAAGATGCAAGTACCAACTTCTTCTTTGACTATTTACCCAAAGGCGTGTTTGTATTCGAATACGATTTACGCGTCAATAATAAAGGGGATTTCTCCAATGGAATTTCAACCATTCAAAGTATGTATGCGCCAGAATTTAGCAGTCATAGTGAAGGTGTGCGTGTGAAAGTAGAGTAATCTTTAATGTACTAATTTTTTGATGTAGCGATGTACTAATGTATTGATTTGTGGATTCGTCAACTTGTTAATTTTAGTATTCCTTTTAGACTTACTGTAACGTCAGTTCAGTGATCAAGGGATTAGGAATTAGATTGTAGGGATGCGTCAAGAATTAAGTACCGATTTGAAAATCAAACGTCACTTCGATTTTTATGACAAAAGCAAGCGTTTTTTAATAAAACTTTAAAACGTCATTGCGAGACGAAGTCGTGGCAATCTGTC
>JBCCLS010000174.1:0-6872 GCA_039026835.1 Bacteroidota bacterium
AAAGTTATTAAAATTATTTATAATTCCTCCACAAATAAAAAGTAAATACTTACAAATGCTATTGGTGCTATCACCTAAATGCTTAGGGTAAAATCACCTTAAATGTTTACGTTATCTTGGAAATAGCTATGTGTATTCGTTGTTACTAAGACATCATAATTCACATAAATCAGCCTCGAAAAACTATTGTAGACGTTCTTACATTTAGAAAAGTGTTATGAGTTTCGTAGGTAGCTATATTTTTCAACATTTCATTTCCAAAAACCAATCAAAATCACGAATTTTAGTCACAAGTAAACAAACAAATACCTAAAACCTAACACCCAAAACCCAACACCTAAAAAAATGATCCAACATACGTCCAAGCTTCCCAATGTCGGTACGACAATTTTTACAGTGATGAGCCAATTAGCTGCAAAAGAACAGGCGATTAATTTGTCACAAGGATTTCCAAACTTTCCTTCCGATCCTGTATTGATTGATATGGTGCAGCAAGCTTTGCGCGAAAATTACAATCAGTATGCACCGATGGCTGGCGCGCCTATTCTACGGGGAGCTATTGCAGAAAAGATGAAGTATTTGTACCAAAGATCGTATAATCCTGACACGGAAGTTGTGGTGACGGCAGGTGCTACGCAAGCTATTTTTACCATTGTAAGTGCATTTGTGCGTCCGGGCGATGAAGTGATTATTTTTACACCTGCGTATGATTGTTACGCTCCAGCTGTGGAAGCACATGGCGGAATTGTAGTGCCCATTCAGTTGCAGGGAAAAGACTTTGCTGTTGATTGGAATGAGGTGCGAAGTAAGATTTCTTCCAAAACTAAAATGGTAATGATCAATACGCCACACAATCCGAGTGGAACGGTTTTTTCGAAAGAAGATATGCAAACATTGGCTTCCATTTTAGAAGATACCAATATCATTTTATTAAGTGATGAAGTCTATGAACACATTATTTTCGATGGTGCGACTCATCAAAGTGCAGCACTTTTCCCAAAACTTGCCGAACGCACGTTTATTACTGCATCTTTTGGAAAAACATTTCACAATACAGGCTGGAAAATGGGCTACTGCGTGGCACCGAAAGAATTGATGGACGAATATAAAAAAGTACACCAATTTAATGTGTTTTGTGTAAATCATCCCATGCAGATTGGGATTGGAAAGTATTTGCAAAATCCGGAAAACTATCTGCAATTGCCTGCCTTTTTTCAAGAAAAGCGCGATTTCTTCCTTCATGCCATCAAAGATTCACGGTTTACATGGACACCTTCACAAGGAACGTACTTTCAGGTGTTGTCGTATGATGCCATTACCGACGAACGCGATACAGCGTTTGCCAAGCGATTGACCCGAGAGCACAAAATTGCTTCCATTCCGTTATCTGTTTTCAATACACATCAAGAAGATCACAAATTGTTGCGTTTTTGTTTTGCCAAAACGGAGGAAACCTTGACCAAAGCTGCTGCCATTTTGAATACGATCTAACCAAAAGCGATTGTAAAAAGACATTAAAGGTATCTAAACTACCTAAATAACCTGAGTTTGATATCACTATTTTAAAAGGGTTTTTCAGAGAAAAGCACAGAATTTCAGTACTTTCATGTGATTTTACACAAAAATCCCTTAATTTTAGTTTACTATTCGTGACAACTTCATCGCTACATGCAACAGCAAAACACATCACAAACTCAAAAAAAATACCTGAATCAACTAGGGAAATTGATACGCGATATCATTCCTGTTATTGTTGGAATTTTGGTTGCTTTAGTCATAAACAATTGGAATGAAGACCGTAAAAGCACAAAATACCTAAACCAAATTTTCACTTCTATTGCAAAAGAGCTTGACGAAAGTCGTGCTGACATCAAAAAGAGTATTGAACGTCAAGAATCTTTTGTGGATACCTTACAAAAATACATTGATGACAAAACCATTCCGTTGGTATCCATCATACAAGAAGCAGGCGGTTTGTACGGACCAACCATTAAAAATTACTCTTGGAAAGCCATTGCTTCAACAAATATTGAATTGATCGAATTTGAAAAAATTTCTGCATTGGCTGAAATTGATGAATCCAAAAAAGGCATTGAACTCAAACTCGAAAAAATGCTCGATTTCCTTTTCGAAAATGTCAAATCAACAGATGCAGAAAAAAAGGAAGTGTTTATGATACTCATTATAGAATTGATTTCAACCGAACGCTTTTTACTCTTAGAAATTGAAGAATATCTTAAAAAAGTCAATAACAAAAAAGAGAAAAGTTAGTTTGTTTTTATAATCCAAAAATCCTTTACTTCTCCATTTTCGCTAACATCATTTTTGCTTTTTCGTCATTAGCATCTAAAGTCAGCACTTTGGAATAATAAGTAGCTGCATTTTCATAATCGTTTGCCATAAAGTATGCCGCAGCCAAACTGGTAAAGCTCTTTTTATCAGTTGGGAATAATTGAGTGTTTAACGTAAATGTTGCAATAGCTTTGTCCATTTCCTCAGCATACAATAACACATGTCCGTACGTATTCAATTCTTTTAGACTTTGGGAATACGGTTGTAGTTTTTTGAGAATGCTTTCAGGATTTTCAAGGATATATTTTGTTCCTTTCTTCTCAAATAACTGATGCAATTTTGTTACAATTTGATAATTGTGTTGGTAGGATTTCTTTCTGCAAATTTTCAGCAAATCTGCTTCTAAACTCTCCACCGGATGTTCTACAATGCGTCCGACTTCCTTGCCACGTTTGTTGTACACAATAAAGGTTGGAACACGATGGATATTCTTGCCTTTTTCTTCGCCATTTGGAGCTTGTTTGTATTGCGAACGTGCATTATGTACACCAATCACGCGTAATTTTTCTTCTGGGAAATTGGCAGCTTCAAGCAGTTTGAAAAATCGTGGAACCTCGCGTTTGCTATCGCCACACCAAGTTCCCATAAAAACAGTGATCTGGTATTTTTTTAATTTTCGTTTGAGTTTGTCAATAACGCTTGCATCTGGTGTATACGCTTCGTAGTTCTCGGCGAACCAATCGTTAAAAGAATTTGACGTCAATCCTTCTTTAGTAATGTCACCCAAAAGCATCTCACGTCCGCGCTCATCTGTTGAAAGTTGATTCACATCTTGCGCAAGCGAAAACTGACAAAAAGAAATAAGTATGAGTAAAATATAAAATCTGTTCATTTTTTTGCTGATTTAGTTATGAAATCGAAATTCGTGCAACACAACACAAAAAACCAACAAACTGTACACACAACCCGAACAGCAGGATAAACAGCAATAGGAGTGAAGATGTATTTCTTTGTCCACAAACAGAAGTTGATACAACAAAGCTTGCATTTTATCCGCATATATTTGATGAATCCTTGCATTCTTAGTATTTTGAACGATTCAATGACAGCACAAAATGAACTTTTTCAATAACACCATTTCTAAAATCCTGATTCACTTACTGTTTTGGACGTTGTTCATTTTTGTCTCGCTATTTTATTTTTCTAATTATTATTGGTCCGAAAATCCGTTTTTACAATACTTATCTATTTTGGTGATTATTGTGTACACAAACGACTTTGTATTGTTGCCATTTTTTGAAAGGAAAAAATGGTATACGTTGTATATTTTGATCATTGCCCTCATAAGTTTTTCGGCGACACAGTTGTACTGTTATGTTTTTGCACAATGTGGTTGCAGCATTGCAAAATGTTTGTCAGATTACGTGTGGCAAGCCATTGTTCCAATTATCTTTTTCTCCTTTATTTGGATTCTATTTCGCTATTTAGAAAAGAAAGATGAGGTAGAAGCGATTCAACAGAAACACACGGAAATGGAGTTGAAATTTCTAAAATCACAGATTGATCCGCATGTATTGTTCAATAATTTGAATACGATTTATTCTTATTCGCTAGAAAAACCTACACAAGTTCCTGAGTTGATTTTAATGTTGTCAAACAATCTAAAACATGTGTTGTATGAAAGCAACGCTACTTTTGTTCCGCTTGAAAAAGAATTGAATTTTATTGACAATTACATAAAGTTTCAAGAAATTAGAACTGAAGGCATCAAAACAATTTCATACACAAAACAACTAGATCAGTTTGATCATGAAATTGCACCGTTATTGCTCATCACCATTATTGAAAATGCCTTTAAACACAGCAGTACAGACACAACTATTGACATACAAATCGCGGTAAATAATGGAGTATTGCGTTGTTTGTGTGAAAATGTATTTGATCCCACAAAAGCCCAAGAAAAACAACAAATTGGATTGCGAAATTTAAAAAAACGCCTCGAACTGATTTACAAAGATAAATACGAGTTGACTATAGATACCAACAACCGCTATCGTGTAACTTTAACATTACAACTAACATGAATTGTATCATAATTGAAGATGAAATCCCAGCACAACGCATTTTAAAAGGATATATTTCCAAAGTATCGTATTTAGAATTGGTTGGCACTTTCAATGCAGCTCTAAAAGCGTATGATACACTCAACTCACAACAAATCGACCTGATTTTTTTGGATATCAATTTGCCTGATATTTCAGGTTTGGGTTTTCTGCGAACGCTTAAAAATCCGCCAACAATCATCATGACGACAGCATATCCAGATTATGCTGTGGAAAGTTTTGAATTTGAAACTATTATTGATTATTTGGTGAAACCCTTTTCATTAGAACGCTTCCTAAAAGCCATTCAAAAAACACAACGATTGCAACCCAGAGTCATTGAAAAAGAAGTAGAAAAGCCAGTGTCGGACACTTTGTTTTTAAATGTTGACAAGACCTTCCATAAAATTAAATTTCAAGAAATTTTCTACGTAGAATCAGAACGAAACTATTTGACGCTTGTGAGTAAAGAACAAAAGCTATCGTTTATTGGAAGTTTGCGTACATGGAAAGAAAAACTGCCAACTCCACAATTCATTCAAATCCATAAATCGTTTGTCATTAACAAAGATCATGTGCATAAAATTTCAGGAAATGAGGTCTACATTCACGACAAACGCATTCCTATCGGCAGAACCTTCAAAGCAAAACTTTTTGAAGTGTTGGACATTAACGGGAAATAAATGGTAAATTTACCTTATTGTTTTTTTATGCTTATGATTGAAAAACATATAATTTACCAAAAAAACCGATGAAAATTATGGAAAGTGAAGCACTGAAAGTCGCACTTATACAAACCAACTTAACTTGGGAACATCCTGCACACAACCGAACTCAGTTAACTGAAAAAATACAGGCAATTTCCGAAGCAGTCGACATCATAGTGTTGCCCGAAATGTTTACCTCTGGCTTTACCATGCATCCTGAATCTGTAGCCGAAACTATGGATGGCACAACCATTACTTGGTTAAAAAATCTTGCCAAAGAAAAAAATGCTGCCATTACTGGAAGTTTAGTCATTGCAGAAAATGGAAATCATTACAATCGTTCTGTATTTGTATTGCCTTCTGGCGAAATAGAAACGTACGATAAAAAACATACCTTTACGTTGGCAGGTGAACATAAAGTATATACGGCTGGCACCGAAAAAACTATCATTCATTACAAAGGCTGGAAAATATGTCCACTCATTTGTTATGATTTGCGTTTCCCTGTATGGGCACGAAATGTGGAAAACTACGATTTATTACTTTATGTTGCCAATTGGCCAAAACCACGTGTGAGTGCGTGGGATGCGTTGTTAAAAGCACGTGCTATTGAAAATATGAGCTATAGTATTGGTGTCAATCGTGTCGGATTGGATGCCAATTCCTTGGAATACAGTGGACATTCTGCTGCGTATGACGTGTTGGGTGAACAATTGACCAACATACCACACAACCAAGAAGCTACAGAAATTGTAACATTGACCAAAGCGCATATTGCCACCTATCGCAACAAATTGAAGTTTTTAGACGATAAAGACACGTTTACGCTTCATTCATAAAAATTTACGCTAAAAAAGATACCTATGCCTTCATTAATTGATTCAATTGATCCGTACGGCGAATTTGATAAAAATTTGTATTTCATCGTATGCTATGATAAAATTCCATCATCTTTATGCCTTAAAACGCCTATGGAGGAAACTAAAGCGCAGATGGAAGCGGTTTTAAAAACGTTAGATGTTGAGTCATACAGTTTGGAAGTTATCTTCAAAAATTGGACGACAGAAGATGCGAAAAATGCAGATTTCACCCAAGATTATCCGTATCAATATTTTTTAAAAAGCAGTTCCAAAGAATTGTTAGTTTGGATTGCTTTGGAACGCAATGAACTCACTGTTGATTTTTACTATGACAATGCTGATGCAGCAATTGAAAAGTGGGTAGTTGCCACCAATCATACCTTGCGAACTACATTTGGGTTGGATAGAAAATCAGTTTTCAAAGTTTTGTCAAGAGATCGAAAAAGCTTCTTTACTGAAGATGTGCGTACTTCGGATTTTCAGTGTGCTGTTGACACGATGTACAACGATGATTTTATACAAGTGCATGAAGCTATTGAAGCTTCTTTAGCAGTTGAAAAAGCAGGTTTAATTTTGCTGCATGGCGTTCCAGGCACAGGGAAAACATCGTACATAAAAAGTTTGATCACTAAGCATACAGAACGCAGTTTTATTTTTATTCAGAATGAATTTGTGAACGAATTACTGCATCCAGATTTTATTTCTTTCTTGCTGAAAAATCAAAATGCCATTCTGATCATTGAAGATGCTGAAAAAGTACTGATAAGTCGGGAACAAAAAAATGAAAACTCAGTAGTTTCTACCATTTTACAATTAACAGACGGGTTGTTCAGTGATTATTTAAACATAAAAATCATTTGTACTTTCAATACAAGTATGAATAAAATTGACAGTGCATTACTGCGCAAAGG
>JBCCLS010000175.1:0-6866 GCA_039026835.1 Bacteroidota bacterium
AATTAAATATTTATTTTTTTAATTGTTGTGTTATTATTGTTATCAGAATCGTAAATTTAAATAAAATCATCGACTCCATCTAAATAATAACCGTCATTTGGAGGTTGTGCTACTGGAAGACAAGTCATTTTTGAAGAAGGAGGAAATTCAAGAGGAATTTTAATATATGTAGATAATGACTATATTGTTGTTGGTGCATATAATCGCGTAAATGATTACTCACCTGTCTGGTCAGGAACTTATTTTAGAGAATCTATCAGCGATGATACTTGGTATCATGTGGCCATAGTGTTCGAAAATCTTTCCACTCCAGTAAATAATCCAATTTCAGCATCTGACAACACTGGATTTAAATGGTACTTAGATGGTACTTTAATGGATTCGAGAGCTGGATTTGAAATTCGTGGACATTCTGGTGACATTAATCTAGGACGCTCTGATTCTAACATGCGCTTTGCTAATTGCAGCACTTGGACGGCAGGTGGAAGTTCAGAATATTGTTTTAACAATAATACTCAAGTAGGTCAAGGAAACTATTTCAAGGGCAATATTTGGGGATTCCGAATTTGGGATGATGTACGAACTGCCGCTGAAATTGACAACAACAAAGATGTTTTAATTACTACTGTAGGAACAGATGGTTTGTTGGCCGCTTTGGATGGCGATACCGTCTCCTATTTAGACGATAGTGATGATGTTATTACAGATACAGGAAGCAATCAAACCGTCATTACTTGGTCTCCAAATGCAGCGAGTACAAGTTGGACTACGGGAACAAATTGGACTGGTGGTGTAGCGCCAGATCCTACAAAACGGGAATCTGTAGTGATTCAATCATCGATCAATTATCCAGAGTTAGATGCGCATATTATCGTTGGGGAATTAACAGTAGATGCTTCCGCCAGTATTACCGTGAACGCAGGAGCAACGTTAGATGTTTATTATGATTTGATCAATAATGGAACTATTACTGTAGAAAATGATGGCGCATTACTGGCTCGAGAAAATATTCCCGTAGCAGGAACCGGAAACTTTGTTATAAAACGCGATTCTCCAAATTATGAAAATTCACTATTCTTTTCGTTTTGGTCAACACCAATTCAAGAGGCAAACTCTTCGATTGCTACCATTTTTCCAAGTGTTGGTGGATTTGGATATTATTGGAATGCTTCGGCAACCAATGCTTTTTGGAACAATGATCAAACAGAAATGGAAGTGGGGCGTGGATATGCCTTGCGAGCGAATCGACTTGGCGTAGAAACAGCCATATTTGATGGAACAGTAAGTAATGGCGATGTTGATGAGCCTGTATTTTACACAGTAGATCCAAACACAGGAGAATCTGGATATAATATTATAGGAAATCCGTATCCATCTGCCATTGATTGGCAACTATTTCACGCAGATAATGCTGATGATATTGAAGGAACAGTGTACTTTTGGCGACAAACAGAAGCACCTACAGGTGATAATTTAGCGTCAGATTATATAGAATACAACAACACAGGTTCCAATCCGTTAGGAGCTGCCGATGGACATATTGGAACGGCACAAGGATTTGCGGTACAAGCTAAAAGTTCAGGCTCAGGAACTGTAACCTTCAAAAATTCGCATCGACTCATTGCTAAGAACACACAGTTTTTTAGACCAGCTAGTACAGGAGTATTTACTCCAGAATCTGTCAATGTCACTACCGAAAATACCAATTTGGATGGACGTTTGTCATTGCGATTGTCAGGAAGTGGTTTGTATGTAACCCAATTGCTTGGATTCATTCCGCAAGGCACAGTTAATTTTGATGATTTATACGATGGTATATTTATCAACGAAGGTGCAGGAATTGAATTTTATTCGTTGTTGGCTACAGATAAATTATCGATTCAAGCATTACCAGCACTTACAAATACAAATATAGAAGTGCCATTAGGATACGAAGTAGTTTCAAATGGAACTTATACACTAGCGATTGACGCTGAATATCTATCGCAAGATTTTGACATTATTCTGGAAGACAGATATCAAGGAACTTTTACCGATTTGCGACAAACATCATACACATTTACGACGAGCCCAACGGAGGAAAATGATCGTTTCTTTCTGCAAGTGCAGTACAGAAATACACTTAATATTGATGATGTAGAAATTTCGGAAGATCAGGTAAGCGTATTGTTTGGTGAAGACGACTTACAAACCATTACAAAACGTACCGATTTTGAATCAATTACGTTGTTTGATATTTCTGGAAAACAGTTATTACAGCGCGAATATGCAAGTGCTATCGCTATGCCACAATTAGCAAGAGGCGTATACATAGTTCAGTATACCACAGAAACAGGTGCTATACTCACGAAAAAAATTCTAAAGTCTTAACAGTTATCAGCAAGGAATACAGGTAAATTTTGTGTATCATTGTGTTAGAGATTCATTATATACCAAAAAATCTCTACCATGAAAACAAGATTTCTAATAATAGCCTTAGTTTTTGGCGCTTTCATGACAATGCATGGTCAAATTTGTTACAATTTTGCTAATAAAAAATACCATCAAGAAGTCATAAAAAACGCTGAGAACAGTCCCACTGACGGACGAATTTCGTTGCGTTTGGCTGGCAACGGATCTTTTGTGACCATTCTTTTAGGATTCATTCCCGAAGGAACTACAAATTTTGACGATGGTTTTGACGGTCCTTTTATCAATGATGGCGCTGTGGTAGAATTCTATTCGTTTATGGGCACAATGCGCTTGTCGATTCAAGCATTGCCTGAACTTACCAATGTAAATGTACAAGTGCCTTTAGGATGCGAATTGACTTCTGATGGAAACTATACAATATCGATTGATGCCGAATTTTTAAGCACTGATTTTGATATTATTCTAGAAGATTCTCAACAAAATATATTCACTGATTTACGTCAAACTTCCTACACGTTTTCTGGAATAACGGGTGAAATTCACAATCGTTTTTATTTAAATTTAGATTATAGAAACGCTTTAAATATTCAAGAAGAAACACAAAATACTAAGGCAATTCTTGCCTATTTTGATGAAGCACAATTAAAGCTGCATACACAACGTACCGATTTAGAAACCGTAACTATATTCACACCGACGGGAAAACACGTATTTCTTCAAACGTAACAGATGAAATTCAGGTTGAAAATCTAGCGAAAGGAATGTACATCTTGCATTTTACCACAACTACCGGCGCTACCATCATCAAGAAAATCACAAAATAATACTAGAAAAATACACTTTATCGATAAAAAGTGCATTTTGTCGATTTCGAGAAGAAATCAATTATGCTATTCTTTGAGCTATCAGATAATTAGGAATTTTGTCCCGTTGATTTAGTAGAAATATTTTTTTCATGGTTTTAATACAATACATGTAACCTACTTGACACATAATTACAATGTTGATAGCCCTAATTAACTGTATTATAATTAAAATGGATTGGTTGATGGAAGCCCTTTAAGAATTGCTTAGAGGGTTTTTTTATGGCTTAAAATGAAGTAAAAGTATGTGAAAAACAACAGAAATGCCTTTCATCGTAAAGTTTGGTATTTCAACGAGAAAACGCAATTAAGTCACGTAGAAGCGTAAAAAAGTGAAACAAAACAATACTTTTGAGGCATCATTACAAGCTGGTACATCCGAAATCAACTTTTGGGTAAAATGATTAATAATATGGTAGGTTAGTTTTATTTTTTAATGGTTTGTAAAGATATAAAAGCCGCTTTTCGAAGCGGCTTTCATTTTTTTTGTGTATTGTGAAAGTGAAGTTCAGCTTGAAAATATACTACTATTCTTTTTTGATACGTCATTGCGAAAATTTCAGAGAAATTTGTGGCAATCCGTTTCTTTCAAAGACAAATCGTGTATTTGTGGTGAAAAATAAAAAAATTACTTCGTAACTTTCTTTGCGCCTTCAATTACCTTTTGTTTCAATCCTTCTTTGTAGACTAAAATTTTATCCAACACACATTTGTCTGAACTTCCAATAATTTGTGCAGCTAAAATCCCAGCATTTTTTGCTCCATCAAGTGCAACGGTTGCTACAGGCACGCCGCCAGGCATTTGTAAAATAGACAATACAGAATCCCAACCATCAATTGAATTTCTCGATTTTACAGGAACTCCAATCACAGGAAGTGGAGATAATGAGGCAACCATTCCAGGCAAATGTGCAGCGCCACCAGCACCTGCAATAATCACGCTAATGCCACGCGTATGCGCATTCTTTCCATAATCGAATAACTTGTCAGGTGTTCGATGTGCAGATACAATATCCACTTCGGTTTCAATATCAAAACCTGCTAAAATGTCGATTGCTTCTTGCATTACAGGAAGATCGCTTGTACTTCCCATAATAATTCCCACTTTTACCATATTATTTGCTAATTACGTTGATTGTTTGCTTTACTGTTGCCGCTACTTTTCGCGCTTCTGCCACATCTTCATTCACAATAGTGACATGTCCCATTTTGCGAAACGGTCGTGTTTGTTTTTTTCCATAAATATGTGGTGTAACACCTTCCAACTGCATGATTTTTTCAATATTTTCATACACTACATCGCCTGTATGTCCTTCGGCACCAACTAAATTTACCATAATTCCAGCAACTTTGCTTTCTGTTTTTCCTAACGGAAGATTCAAAATGGCGCGTACGTGTTGTTCAAATTGATCTGTGTAGCTGGCTTCTATACTATAATGTCCGCTGTTGTGTGGTCTTGGTGCGACTTCATTTACTAAAATTTCATCGTCCTGTGTTTGAAACATTTCAACGGCTAAAATTCCTGTGTGTCCAAATGCTTCTGAAACTTGCAACGCGACTTTGGTTGCTTTTTCTTGAATTTCTGTTGGAATTCGTGCAGGACAAATGACATATTCTACCTGATTGGCTTCTGGGTGAAACTCCATTTCGACCACAGGATACGTTTTCATTTCTCCAGAAACGTTGCGTGCAACAATGACAGCGAGTTCATTCTTAAAATTGATCATTTCCTCCGCCATGCACTCCACATTTGGCAAACTTTCCAAATCTTCAATAGAACGAATTACTTTTACACCATTTCCGTCATAACCAAACTGCGTACTTTTCCATACAAACGGAATAGAAATCACTTCGTTTTCGATGTTTAGAATTAATTCCTCTAACGACATATAAATAGAAAATGGTGCTGTCGGAATTTGATTTTTTTGATAAAATAGTTTTTGAACTCCTTTGTTTTGAATAGTTTGTAAGGTATTTGCAGATGGATATACGTGTACGCCTTCTTCTTCAAGCTTTTGTAAGGCATCTACATTTACATGTTCAATCTCAAAAGTCAACACATCTACATTCTTGCCAAAATTATACACAGTATCAAAATCCATCAAATCACCTTGATGAAACTCATTACAGGCAATCTTACATGGCGCTTCGGCACTCGGGTCCAATACAGCGGTATAGACATCAAACTTGCGTGTGGCATACAACATCATCTTTCCTAATTGCCCGCCACCTAAAATTCCTAATTTAAAATTAGAGGAGAAATAATTCATAGGTTTTTGCATTTTGCACAAAAGTACAAATCTAAATGAGAAGTGATTCAAACTTTTCGATTTGATGAACTCTTTTTTGCGACACATGGTTTTGCACTATATAATTAATGTATCGCGAAAGCACGAAAAAAATTCAAAATCAAGGTGAAACAAGAGCAATTCAATTTGTATCTTTGACGCTTTTAAAAGGATGAAGTGTCTTTATTTGTAAAAAAGCATCGAAAAACACCTAAAACGTGATTAAATTACACGATAAATATTTTAAAAAATTCATCTCTGAATCAGAAATTCAGCAGGCAGTTGCCAAAATCGCAGCACAAATCGCCGAAGATGTTAAAGATGAGCAGCCTATTTTCGTCGGAATCTTGAATGGTGTGTTTATGTTTTTTGCTGATTTTATGAAAGCCTACAACTATCCGTGTGAAATGACTTTCGTCAAATTATCATCATACCACGGTACGGCTTCTTCAGGAGAAATCAAAGAGCTTATTGGACTTTCGCAAGATATTGAAGGAAGAACAGTGATTGTTTTAGAAGACATTATCGACACAGGAAATACCTTAGACGAATTACACAAAATATTCAACGCAAAAAAAGTAAAAGACTTTAAAATAGGCACGTTATTTTTTAAGCCAGAAGCATATCAAAAACAATATACAATAGATTACATCGGAATGGAAATTCCCAACGAATTCATTGTCGGGTACGGACTTGACTATGATGAATTGGGACGAAATTTACCCGAAGTTTACCAATTACACACTCACAACATGATCAACTTAATTTTATTCGGAAAACCAGGCGCTGGAAAAGGAACGCAAGCAAATTTCTTAAAGGAACAATACAATTTGGTACACATTTCTACAGGAGATTTATTTAGATATAACATAGGAAATAATACGGAACTAGGAAAACTAGCTCAGTCGTTTATGGACAAAGGTGATTTGGTGCCTGATGAAGTAACAATTAATATGTTGCAAGCAGAAGTAGAAAAAAATCCCGAAGCAAATGGATTTATTTTTGATGGTTTCCCAAGAACTACCGCACAAGCAGATGCATTGGATAATTTCTTAGCAACAAAAGATATGGGAATTTCTGCAACAATTGCCTTAGAAGCTGATGATGAAATATTGATTCAGCGTTTGCTAGAACGAGGAAAAGTTAGCGGTCGTGCAGATGATCAAGATGAAGAAAAAATTCGAAACCGGTTTGACGCATACAATCAAAAAACGGCACCACTCATTTCCTTGTACTGGAAACAAAACACATTTCAGCGTGGGTGTGGTATCGGAACTCGAGAAGAGAGTACGGTGCGTGTCTG
>JBCCLS010000176.1:0-6852 GCA_039026835.1 Bacteroidota bacterium
AACTTTTTGTTAAGAAAAGAGAGTGAGGCTTAACACTCTCTTTTTTTTATGCCATACTTTTAGCTGTGTCTTAGGCAACACAGTACACTTCGTTAAAGTCTATTAAAATTACATAAAAGCTTGTTAAATTCTCCAAAGTATTGCGTTGACTATAGTACATTTGGTTTTAAACATTAACACGTAAAACCATTATTATGAAAAAAATCACACTTCTTGTGTGTGTGCTCTGTATGTCCTTTATACATGGGCAAGATGACGCTAACAACACTTCAAACAAACTCACTTTTGCCAAAGGAACCCAATTTGTCAATCTCAATTTTTCTTTAAATTCCGCTTCCTCTGACTCTGAGCGACTCGTACAAAATCAAATAGAATTAGGCGAAACCGAATCGTTTGCATTTGGTGTCAACGCTTCGTATGCGTATGCCATAAACGACAATTTATTTATAGGTTTGGGATTAGGATACTCAAAATCAGATCAAGAGACAAAAATCGACAATGCTACAAGACAAAGAAACGATAACAAATCATATCAAATATTTCCGTACGTACGCTATTATAAAGGTGTTGGAAAAAGACTGACTGTTTTTATGCAAGGCGAAGCGCGCTATTCTCACTTTGAAAATGATTTTAACTCACTCAATGATGGAGAAATGGATAATTTCTTCTTCGGAGTTCGACCAGGAGTTGCCTTTATGCTGAGTAAAAACTTAGCTTTTGAAACACTTATTGGTGCCTTTGGGTATAGATATGCCAAAGGAGAAAATGAACGTTTAAATAACGAATCCACCACCAATGAATTTCTGTTCTCTCTCAATGCATCCAACTTATTCTTTGGATTGAACTATTATTTTTAAAAGCAAGCAACACCATAACACATTCGTATGAAAAAATATATATTGTATATAGGTTTGCTATTTGCAGTGCTTGTACATGCACAAGAGGCAGACACACAAGATTCAGATGTACTTACCTTTCAAAAAGGGTCGCAATTTGTCAATACTAACTTTGCTTTTACGCTTAGAGATGAAGAATTTAGATCGTTGGACAACTTAGATGTTACTAATGTTTCCGAAACTGGATTAAGTATCAGAGCATCGTATGCATACAGCGTTGTAGAAAATTTATTTCTAGGTGTTGGATTGAGTTATCAAAACATTACAAGAAAAATTGAAAACTCGTTTGGTACACCTGACGATACGTCTATTACAAACGGATATGGTGTATTTCCATTTGTTCGATATTACAAAGGAATAGGGAAGAAGCTCGCTTTGTATCTACAGGCAGAAGCCTCTGTTAGATATTCAAAGATAGAAACTACGAAAGCCAATAGTTTTTCTACAGGACTTCGCCCTGGAGTTACTTTTTTGATGAATAAAAATTTAGCATTGGAAGCCTCATTAGGATTTTTAGGCTATTTTTCAAATTCGACGGACAATGAAGAAAGCGTTTCTGAAAGTGATAGTGACGGATTTCAATTATCGCTCAATTCGTCTAATTTACTTTTTGGGTTGAATTATTATTTTTAAAAGCAGCATCTATTATGAACAACCGCAATTGTCTTTTCCACAAGCTTTTGCGGTTTTCTTTTTCCAGAAAAATTTCTTTATTAAAAAACCTACCGCCAGTAGAAATGTAATGCCAACTAATAGTTCCTGAATCATACTTCTCTTATTTTAAAAACTGATACGCAATTAATCCGGCAACATATGCAATAACTGTCATAGCGCCCAATTGAATCAGTGTCCATTTCCAACTTTTTGTTTCTCGTTTTACAATTGCCAACGTACTCATACATTGCATTGCAAATGCATAAAATAACAACAGCGAAATTCCAGAAGCAAATGTGAATACTTTTTTTCCAGTATCGGCATGTACTTCGGATGCCATTTTTGATTTCACAGTACTTCCTTCCTCGTCATCGCCTTCGCTTTCTACACTGTAAATGGTGGCAAGTGTTCCTACAAACACTTCGCGCGCTGCAAATGAGCTAACTAAGGCTATTCCTATCTTCCAATCGTATCCCAATGGTCGTATGACAGGTTCAATGCTTTTTCCTATCGCGCCAAGAACAGAATTTTCCATGCGCACACCTGCGACTTCATCAGCAATAATGGCTTCTTGAAATTCAATAATTTTATTGGACATGGCTACATCAAATTCTTGATCACTTAAGGATTTTCCAGTTGCTTCTGCTTCTTCTTGCAGACTTTTGCCATAGCGTAACATTTTATTTTGTAAGGCAACCTTTTGAATCTCAGAAAAGCCATTTTCTTCAATGGAAGCTGCCACAATGGTTTCAGCATTTTTAAAATTATCATTAATTCCAACAGATGCCAATACCCACAATATGATAGAAATTGCTAAAATGATTTTTCCTGCTTCAAATACAAACGCTTTGGTTTTTTCGACCACAGTCAATGCCACATTTTTAAATAGAGGCACTTTATAATTTGGCAATTCTACCACAAAATATGACTTGCTTTGTATGTTTAATGTTTTGTGTAAAATGTAAGCGGCTAGTAATGCAACTACAAAACCTACAAGATATAGAAGCATCAGTGTGATTCCTTGCCAATCAAAAAACCAGAATGCAGTTTCATCTGGAATAACCAGGGCAATAAGAATGGCATAAACTGGCAAACGCGCTGCACAAGTAATAAATGGTGTGACTAAAATGGTGATTAAACGCTCTTTGGAACTTTCAATATTTCGGGTTGCCATAATCGCTGGAATTGCACAAGCTGCGCCCGAAATTAACGGTACAACACTTTTTCCGCTCAGCCCAAATCGCCGCATAATTTTGTCCATTAAAAATACAACACGACTCATGTATCCACTTTCTTCCAATACCGCAATAAAAAGAAATAAAAGTGCAATTTGTGGAATAAAAATGACTACGCCGCCCAAACCTGAAATAATTCCGTCAGCAAGTAAATCGGTAAAAACACCTTCAGGCAATGTTTCTTTGGTCCATTCCGCAAGAGCGCCAAAACTCTCATCAATAAAATCCATTGGTACGCCGCTCCATTCAAAAATAACTTGGAAAATTAGCAGTAGCAATACCGCGAAAATGGCATATCCAAAGAATTTGTGTGTAAAAATACGATCGAGTTTGGCTTGTGTTCCTGTTGCCTTATCGCGATCAATAACGTACGACTTTTTAAGCGCTTCGTTGATGAATTGATAGCGAACAATAGTTTCACGATGCTGAACTTTCTTCAGTGCTGTTTCTGAAAGTGAAGTAACTAAAGAAGGATCTGTGATGGTATTTTGTGTAATTTTTTCTGTGGGAATGCAAGGTGTGGTTGTGAGTGAACTGTAGGATGTAATGGCTTCCTTTAAGCTGTCAATTCCTGTTTTTTGTTTGGAACTTACTACTACAATTTTCGTTTTTAAATCTGCTTCTAATTGTGGAATATCAATAGAAATTCCTTTAGATTTCATTTGATCAGCCATGTTAATGGCCAAAATTGTTGGAATCTCTAAATCCTTTACTTGCGTGAAAATAAGTAGATTTCGCTTTAGCTGTTCTACATCGGTTATGACGACAGCAACATCAGGATAATTTGCATGTTCAGGATCATTTAAAATGTTGGTGACAATTTGTTCATCAGCTGAAGACGCATTCAAACTGTACGTTCCAGGTAAATCTAAAATGGTGGCTTTCTGTGTTTTGGATAGTTTGGACGTTCCTGTTTTCTTATCAACCGTAATACCTGGATAATTTCCAACTTTTTGGTTTAATCCTGTTAAATGATTAAATAAGGATGTTTTTCCTGTGTTCGGATTTCCTATTAAAGCTACTTTAATTGTTGTATCACTCATAGCTGATAGGATTATAATACTTTTTCAATTTGAATTTTGGCAGCAGTCCCTTTTCTGATAGCAATATTACTGTCATTAATAGATAGAAATAAAGGACCATTAAATAAGGTAGTTTGTACCAGCGAAATTTCATTTCCCGGCAAACAACCCATTTCAATCAATTTTAGCGGAATAGCATCTACAGGAAAATCTAAAATGATGGCTTTTTCTCCCTTCTTTAAATCGGCAACAGTCAATACTTCTTTATTTAGATCAATTTTAAAGAATCAAAAATACGGCAAAAAGTTCAATTAGAAAACTTACGCTCTAAAAAGCATTATTCGTAGCTAGCTTTTAAGATTTCAATATCTTCTAACAGCTTTTCAATATCTTCTTCTTTGGTACCATCGTAAAAACCTCGAATGCGACGTTCTTTATCAATCAACATAAAATTTTCGGTATGCACCATTCCGTAATCTTCATTACCATTCGATTTTACCGCGAGATATGATTTGCGTGCCAAGTCATAGATTTGTTTTTTATCGCCTGTCACCAAATTCCATTTTGTATCATCCACACCTTTTTCAATAGCATACCGTTTTAGTTGTGCCACCGTATCAATTTCAGGCGTAACGGAATGTGACAGTAACATAATATCATCGTCATTGATGATTTCTTTTTGGATGGCTGCCATATTTTTTGTCATGATGGGACAGATGGTGGCGCAGGTAGTAAAAAAGAAGTCAGCCACGTAAATTTTATCTTTATATGTGTCTTGTGTAATGGTTTCTCCGTTCTGATTTATCAGTGAAAAATCATTTATTTTATGATATTTACTCACATGTTGTATGGAATTGTCAACTAATTCGACATTTACATTAGTAGGTTGGTACACAGGAAGCACTTTATCCTTCTTCAACGCAAAATAAAACGTTGTCATGATAATTGCTGATAAACAAGCCATTACAATCGCGAAAAGTCTGTATTTCTTAAAAAATGTTAACATCGTGTGTTGTTTAGCGGATATATTTACACTTCGTCGATAAAATTTAGGGTGTTTGTCGAAAAAACCCTGTACAAATTTACGATTTTTAATTTTGATAGGGAAAAATTCCTATATTGTTAATCCCAAATCTAGCTTAACTATGAAAAAAACCATTTTTGCCCTTGGTTTTTTATGGACTGTTGTCGCCTTTAGCCAAACCGATCAGGAATTGATCGATGTGGTGCGTGCAGAACATTCTACAGCTGAAAAGCTCAAGGATTTTCAAGCAAATGAAAAGACAACTTCATACGATTTATTATCACATACATTGGAATTAGATGTAGATCCTGCCAAACATTATATTAAAGGAAAAGTAACTACCGAATTCCGTCTCTTAGAAAATACAAATACCATAGTTTTTGATTTATCTGACAATTTACAAGTTACTTCTGTAACTGCAACAAATAGCACACTTCCATTCACACACGAAAATGACGAATTGACCATTACATATGCAGATGCTTTGTGTGAAACAGCAACACATGCTATTACTGTTGCTTATGAAGGTGTACCAAAGAAAAATGCAGGTGGCGACGGATTTGTCACAACAACACACAATAATACTCCATCATTATATACGCTTTCTGAGCCATATGGTTCCAAAGAATGGTGGCCTTGCAAACAAGATTTAAACGATAAAATAGACCAAATAGACGTTATCATCACGGCTCCTGCAGCTTACAAAGCTGTTTCCAACGGAATGGTAATATCAGAAACTCAAGAAGGAGCTTTGATGACAACGCATTGGCAGCACAATTATCCAATTCCAACGTATTTAATAGGAATTGCGGTGACAGATTATGAAGTGTTCACACAAAAAGTTGAACACAACGGACATAGTTTTGACATTGTAAATTATGTATATCCTGAATCAAAAAATAAAGCTACTAAGTATACAAAAGCGACTGTAGAGATCATGGATTTGTTTCAAGATATGTTTGGTGAGTACCCTTATAAGGACGAAAAATACGGTCATGCTGAATTTGAATATGGTGGCGGAATGGAACATGCTACCGTTTCTTTTATGGGAAATTTTAGCCGCTCACTCATTGCGCATGAATTAGCACACCAATGGTTTGGAAATAAGGTAACGTGCGATACTTGGAATCACATTTGGTTGAATGAAGGTTTTGCGACCTATTTGACAGGAATGGTAGAGCATCATTTTGATGGAGAAGAAGATTTTACAAATTGGAAGCGTGGAAAAGTTGCCGACATTACTACATCGAGAGCAGGTTCAGTATATGTGTATGATGAAAAGCTAGACAATGTAGGACGTATTTTTAGTTCCCGATTAACGTATAATAAAGGTGCTATGGTGATTCATATGTTGCGTCAAAAACTAGGTGATGAGTTATTCTTCAAAGGCATTAGAAACTATCTGAACGATGAAAAATTAGCATATGGATATGCCACTACGGGCGATTTACAAAATCATTTAGAAAAAGTAAGTTGTCAAAACTTAGGTGAATTTTTCAGTGATTGGATTTACGGTGAAGGCTATCCTACGTATGATGTGGCTTGGTATCAAGGCACAAAAAATGAGTTGAATCTCCGCATGGAGCAATCACAATCGAGCAAGAAAGTAGATTTCTTTGAAATGAAGGTTCCGTTTTTAGTATTAGGCACGCAAGGAGAAGAAGAATACATCACTGTTGATCATACAATCAATGGACAAGAATTTGCTATTACAGTTGATTTTGAAATTGCAGATATTGTCATGGATCCAAAGTTTGATATCATCTCTAGAAACAATTCGATCAGACTTGATATCGAAGCAATTGCTGAGCTAGAAATACAACCTTCTATAGATAATACAGTTAACAAAACTACTTCAGTAACTGCTAAAAAATAACCACATTTTACATACTTTTTGAGTAAATATGCCAAAATCTAATTTTTAGGCTGTCGCTATTTTTTTTAAGTAATCATAAAAGCTTACTTTTGTGCGTTCTATAAACATTTTACATCATAAATGGGAGTATTTATTCAGATAACAT
>JBCCLS010000177.1:0-6831 GCA_039026835.1 Bacteroidota bacterium
CAACTTTATTACCAACACCAAAACCATTACCAAACGTGTTGTGATAGAATAATTCATATAAAAATCAGCTAGAGCTGCAAAAAGGGATGAACGCGTAATGATGTTCATCCCTTTTTATTTTTACGAGCTTTCTTTCAAACAGATACTAATAATAAAACTCACAATAATTGTGTTAAAAATGTCTTAATTCATTACATTTACAAGCAGTTCGTTGAAAATCAGAACGAATTTCAATTTTGCCTCGATTTTATTTACAATTACACCAAACACGCGTTATGAAAAAACGATTACTCTTTTTCGTATTGCTTCTTGCAATCATTGGATATGGGCAACAATCGCCAAACCCAAGCATTTCAAATCAATTGTACAAAGATGCACCTGAGTGGGCAAAACTCATGTATAGCAACAATCCAAATGCAAATACCATTGACCATTTGTATAGAAAATATTATGAAACACATGCGTATGTAAAATCCTATCATACACAATATTACAAACGATGGCGCAGAGCTATTGATCCGTTTTTGAATAACGAAGGATTGTACGATCACAACAAAAAACTGGAAGCTGTTGAAGCAGCGAGAACCTTACAAAATTCCCAAAATGCTTTTTTAGAAGCAGGAAACTGGTCCGTCATGGGACCTTTTGAAAGTTATCGTCAAGGCGGAACCGTGTTAAGTGGTGCACAAACCAATGTGTATAGTATTGGTCAATGTGCCGGTACTCCAAATGTATTATACGCAGGAACAGAATCTGGCGAAATCTATAAAACGGTTGATGGTGGCGACAATTGGACCAATGCATCGTTGAATTTAGTAACAGCGCTGGCACCACAAGCGGTAATTGCCAACGGAGGCGTTCGCGCCATCGCAGTACATCCTACAAATCCAGATATTGCCTATGCAGGTGCAGGTAGTGAAGTGTTCAAAACTACCAATGGCGGAACTTCTTGGACTGTCGTTTTTGATAGCAACATTCCATTTTTTGGGTATCTTGATAATACGGCAGAAATATTTATCAACCCAACCAATCCAGACATTGTTTTCCTTGCGGGAAAAGCAGGATTACATCGTTCACTCAATGCAGGAGTTGACTGGAATCGTGTCGTTGTCAACGAATGTTATGACATCAAAGCACAACCAGGGAATCCAAACACTTTATATGTAGTCCGAGAAAATACAGCAACCCGAACACATCAATTTTTAAAATCTACGGATGGTGGGTTGGTATGGTTAGCACAAACAATAGGTTGGTATAATTCAACTGATATAAATAGAAATGTAGTAGGCGCAAAACTCGCTGTGAGTGATGCCAATCCAAATCGTGTTTATGCCTTTTTAATTGGAAATTCCAAAGCAGGCGATAATGGTTTTATTGGTGTTTATCGAAGTGATAATGCAGGTGCGTCATGGATCAATACTATGGGATATGACGGTGCGCCTTACACCGCTACACATCCAAACTTATTAAATTCAGATACCTCAGCAGCCGGATTCAATCAAGGATTTTACAACTGTGCAGCCATGGCTTCCAACGCTAATGCTGATCAATTGTTGGTGGGAGGAATTGGTATGTGGCGTTCTGCAGATGGTGGACAAACATTTACCTGTATGTTTAATTATGGCTGTGGAACTTTCAATCCTATGCACGTAGACATGCAAAAATTCAAAGCCTTTGGCAATGAATATTGGGCAACAACTGATGGGGGTATATTTAAATCAAATGATTTGTTTGCCACACAACCACAATTTAAAATGAAAGGACTGCACGGAACAGACTTTTGGGGATTTGGCTCAGGTTGGAATCGTGATTTACTAGTCGGCGGAACTTTTCACAATGGTGTAGATGTGTATTCAGAAGGATTTCCTTTTGGAACCTTCTTAGACTTAGGTGGCGGTGAGCCTGCTTCTGGGTATGTAAATCCTGGAACAGAGCAAATTTACTCAACCAATATTGGAAGTCGATTTATTCCAACAACCATCAGTGGTGCCGTTTTAAATGCTTCCTTAGGTATTGCGCCAAACGAATCACCTTGGTATGGACAATCGACAGAAATGGAATTTCATCCAAGCTGCTATAATCATGTCTATACAGGAAATTCCAATCAATTGTTTAAAAGTGAAGATGCGGGCGCTAGTTTTAATGCAATTTATACCGCTCCTGCAAACAGCACTGTACTGGGTATAGAAATTTCGCGTACCAATACTGATACTATGTATATTGTGGTGCGACCAAATTCTGGAAATTCCTACCTTGTAAAAACTACAGATGCTTGGGCAACTACTAGCACAATTACTTTGCCTACTGGCAATGGAAGTTTGGCATTGATCAGTTTGGATCCAGAAAATGATCAAACTATCTGGCTCGCCTATCCGCGCGGTTCCAATGGTAGTAAAGTATTCAAAAGTAATGACGGCGGTACTACGTGGACTAATGAAACTTCGAGCGAATTGAACGGACAAAATATTCAAGCCATGACCACAATTGGTGGTACTGATGGCGGTATCTATATTGGAACAGGCATGTCCGTTTATTACAAAAACAATACTATGTCTTCTTGGACCTTAGACAATGCTAACTTACCTACAACTATTGGTGCCAATGACTTGCGTCCTTTTTACAGAGATGGAAAAATCCGCTTGGCAAGTTATGGGAAAGGTGTTTGGGAAAGTCCACTATATGAAACACCTTCTAGACCTGTAGCAAAAATTATGGTTGATAAATTATCGGCAAATTGCGCTGGAGATATTTTCTATTTTGACGATTATTCTATGTTAAATCATACCAATGCAACATGGTCTTGGACTTTTGAAAATGCGAATATTGCAACCTCATCTGTGCGAAATCCGCAAGTAACATTCAACTCCATTGGAACACACTTAGTAACACTGACTGTCACTAATGATGCTGGAATTTCAGATACAGATACCATTAGTATTGTTGTTGAAGGATTGACCAACACAAACCTTGAAGAAGATTTTGAAGTCGCTTTTATACCGGACGGTTGGCGACAAGAAGCAACAGGAAATTATGCTTGGACGTATGAAAATACTGTAGGAGGTTTTGGATTGAGCACCAACTCTATGGTAGTAAACAACTACGTAATTTCACAACAAGGAACCTATTGCGATATCATTGCGCCGCTCAATATGACCAATACAAATATGAGTGATGCTACGTTAACATTTGATGTAGCATACGCAGAATATTCACCAGCATATTCTGACGGATTGGAAGTATATATTTCTGTTGATTGTGGAACTACATGGACATCTGTATACAGTAAATTTGGAGATGTATTGGCTACTGCGCCGGATACTACAGTACAATTTGTACCAACGGCTGCACAATGGCGAACAGAATCGATTAATTTAACAAGCTACATCGGTAATGAAAATGTACAAGTTAAGTTTAGAAATGTGAACGGTTACGGACAAGCCTTGTATGTCGACAATATCAACTTAGGAAGTGTATTAAGCGTAGCCGACGTCAATACAGAGGCGATTAGTTTCTTTCCAAATCCGATACGAAGCAATGAATCTGTGTTTGTAAAAAGCACTAAAAATGAAGATATTGCATTTTCATTATACAATATTCAAGGAAAATTAATTGGAACGATTTTTACACAAACCAACAAAGCCATTCCAACAGGACAATGGGACTTGAGTGCAGGTGTATATTTATACAACATTAAAGCAGAAGATAAAATTAGAAAAGGAAAATTGATTGTGTATTAACTGTTATTATTACTGTATGATGGAATACAAGTTTCATGGCAATCTGACTGAAATCAACTTTAAAAAGGGTTACACTGAAAGTGAAGCCGACCTATTAAAGAAAGGAAAAAAGGCACGTAGCATGGATGAAAAGTGGGATATCTTTTTTGAAGATAACACACTTAATTTCTATCGCAGTTGGACTCGAAGAGGAATCTTTCAAATAAAGTTTATTGAAAAAGAGAACAATTTAATAGTTGAAAAAGCATTTGCTGAAGAACGTTTTGTAAATGACACAAATGCAGCATACTGTTCAGAGTTATTAAATTGGCTCATTGAAGGGTCATTTTTTCAAAGAAAAGCAACATTCCCCAGACTTAAAAGTTAATGCCACCTAACTAAAACATATACATATGGGACTATTTGGAAAATTATTCGGACGCAAAAAACTCAAAACTACGGATGCAGATTTTGGGGAAATTGAAAGCTTCAGCACACGGGGAAACGATGTGGGTTGGCAGATCAATCACACATTTTTAGGTGTTGCAATTGAAATCCTCATTGCAGGTGATGCCAACGGAATTGCTTCACATCAAAAGCAAATTTTACTGAACGCATTACAACATGAAGCTGACATTAAATCCGAAACAGAAGCGGCACTTAAAGAACAATACGGAAATGCAGACATGGAATTTACATCACTTGAAAAGCTATTCGATCTTAGAGGAATTTCCGTGCGCGATGAAGGTTTTGAAATGGCGTTTCAACAAAAAGAAAGCCCAAACTATTTTTTCTGCGTGCATTTTGAAGACAACAAGCAAGTCGGCGTGAGTATTGATGGATAACCACATACGATTATGAGTGTAAATCTTATAGCAATTTTTCCAAAAAAACTATCCGAAGAAACTACTCTTCAACTTCTTGATACAATTGAAAAGCAACAATATCCATCTATACAATCGTATTATAGCGCTACCATAGCAGCTGGTTTTCCTCATATTTCTTCAGCCATGCAATGGTATCTATTTGATGAGATAGTTTCCGGACCACCTCAACTTCCTGACATCAATGCAACTTTAGCGTTGCCGGAAGGAATTTCTGTGCATTTTCAAGAGAATGGCTTAGTTTTATTGGATTCGATCGGTGCATATTTGACAATTTCAGTATATCCTAGAATCTTAGAAAAGTTTCAAGAGATATGCAAAGAAATTGCGAAAGATATAAACACAACTGAATGTTGTATTATGGGTGACGACAATCCTATCTACAATGCATTCAACCTAAATAAGGATTTTGAATTGACCGCAACTAACAATCTACAAGTCACCAAAATTCATGATTTATACCAAGAAATAAAATTTGAAGGAGAATCAAGTTATGAAATCAAAGGACACTACAAATTGAAATTATTGTAGTCACATCTTCCAATCATCAAATTATCACATTAACTAATCAAACGATAAAAAATCCGCCATTTGGCTACATTATTCCTTTTGGGAATGATTATTTTTGAGGGAAATCTTTTAAAATCACCACCATGAAATACCATCCAATAGATCGCAACTTATTTATAAAGAATAGAAAAAACTTTATGGCGCAGATGAAACCAAGTAGTTTGGCTGTGTTCAATTCAAATGATATATATCCGATTAGCGCCGATAGCACGATGCCTTTTGAGCAACATCGCGATATTTTCTATTTAAGTGGCGTCGATCAAGAGGAAAGTGTTTTAGTATTGTTTCCCGATTGTCCCAAAGAGAAACACCGCGAGATTTTATTCTTAAAAGAAACCAACGAACACATCGCCATTTGGGAAGGTGAAAAACTGACCAAAGAAGCAGCCTTAACCACTTCAGGCATTAAAACCGTGTATTGGTTGCAAGATTTGGAAAAAGTGATGTTTGAAATCATGACGCAATGTGATACCGTGTACATCAACACCAACGAACATTACCGCGCCAATGTAGAAACGGAAACTCGCGAAGATCGTTTTACAAAATGGTTGAAAGACAAATATCCAGCACACAGTGTTGCCAAAAGCAATCCGATTTTACAACGCTTGCGTTCTGTGAAAGATCAAATTGAAATTGATTTGATGCAACAAGCTTGTGATATTACCGAAAAAGGTTTCCGCAGATTGCTCAATTTTGTAAAACCAGGTGTTTGGGAATATGAAATTGAGGCCGAATTGATTCACGAGTTTTTACGAAATCGTTCCAAAAAGTTTGCCTACACACCGATTGTAGCTTCTGGAAATAATGCCAATGTATTACACTACATCGAGAACAATCAACAATGCAAAGCTGGCGATTTGATTTTAATGGACGTCGGTGCTGAATATGCAAATTATTCGAGTGATATGACGCGAACCATTCCTGTGTCCGGACGCTTTTCAGAACGCCAAAAAGCAGTCTACAATGCGGTGAATCGTGTAAAAGATGAAGCAACAAAAATGTTAGTTCCAGGAACGATTTGGGCAGACTATCACGTGGAAGTTGGAAAAATTATGACCTCGGAATTGTTGGGATTAGGATTGCTTGACAAAGCAGATGTACAAAACGAAAATCCAGACTGGCCAGCGTATAAAAAATACTTTATGCATGGAACCTCACATCATATTGGACTCGACACGCACGATTACGGAATTTTAACCGAGCCAATGACGGCTAATATGGTCTTCACCGTTGAACCAGGAATTTATTTACCAGACGAAGGTTTCGGAATTCGTTTGGAAGACGATGTGGTCATTCAAGAAACGGGCGAACCGTTTAACCTAATGCGCAACATTCCTATTGAAGCAGATGAGATTGAGGAGTTGATGAATCAATAAGGTTTTTGGTCTTGGGTTTTGGGTTTTGGGTTGAATATTTACTCTATTTTTCGTTTCAAAAACTAAACTCATAAACGTATACACTTTTCAACTTCTTATTTGTTAATTCGTTTGCTTGTTGATCTGTTGATATTTTTCTTTGAAACCGCTCAATACTCAATACTAATATCTAAAAGCTACTCAAAACTACTTTTTCATTTTACATGTTGCGATTTTGTATTTTATATTTTTTTCGTTTGATGCTAAATGTTGAATTTTAAATTGTATTTTGAAGTATCTCAATAC
>JBCCLS010000178.1:0-6784 GCA_039026835.1 Bacteroidota bacterium
ATTACAATTACATTAGCCTATTTTACATTTCATTTATTTTGGGGCATGAATTACTATCGCTTACCATTATACAAATCCTTAGAACTTGATCGAAAGTATACCACAGAAGAATTGGTTAACTTTACTGAAAGAGTCATTAAAAAAGCCAATGCAATACAATTTCAAATTACACAAAATGATACTGTAAAAGTGACGCTTCCCTACTCTTCTGGCGAAATTTTCAACAAAACCATGAACGGTTATGAAAACTTCAGCGCCAAAGAGCCTATGTTTACATTTACCAACCAAAGTTTAAAAACCTCTATTTACAGCGGATTTTTAACAACTATGGGATTTAGCGGCTATATCAATCCGTTTACCAACGAAGCGCAGGTCAATAGTAAAATTCCAATGTATAAATTTCCAGTAACGGCAAGTCACGAAAAATCTCATCAAATTGGGTTTGCAGCAGAAAATGAAGCCAATTTTATTGGTTGTATGGCGGCATTGTATAATGATGATATCTATTTTAAATACGGCGCTTACAACTTTATGACTTGGCATTGTTTAAAAGAAGTATACAACCGTGACAAAAACGAATACGAGCGTTTAAAAGTAACCTTGCACCCTGGAATTCAAAAAAACTACGATGAAGTTCGCGCCTTTTGGGAATCTCATAAAAATCCGTTGAAACCTATTTTCAAGTTCACATTTGACCAATTTTTAAAAGCAAACAATCAGTCAAAAGGAATTTTAAGTTACAGTTACGTGGTTTCCTTGCTGGTAAATTATGACAAAAAAAACACCTTAGTTCCTTAATATACGAAAGTTGTGTTGTGTTTCGTTAACAATTACATGAACCGATTTTTACTTTTTTGTGGTATGCTTTCTCTTTTCGCTTGCGCAGATTCGTCTCAGCAACAAACCCAAGAAACTACAAGCAAACCCACTGCCGTAATCAAAGCGGCAACTCCTACCAATTCCAATTCGATAGATGCTGAAGCGTTAGGAATCAACCTTAGACCCAAAGGAAACTACAAAACCATCAAACAAATCATTGCGGCAGATCGTTCCTATTTTGCGCGACAGTTACTGCGCAATCGAGAACACATAATTGACTCCGCAGCCAACTACTTGTATGACAAATTGCTCAATGAACTTGTACCGCATTGGTATGGCACACCTTGGGACTTTAACGGACATACCGACATTCCGAACGAAGGCGAAATTGCTTGTGGATATTTTGTATCTACAACACTAAAACATCTGGGCTTTCGACTCAATCGCTTCAAAATGGCACAACAAGGTGGTTTGAATGAAGCATTGACGCTTCAACCTAAAAACGAATTAAAAATCTACCGAAATATTTCCCAAGAGACCCTCAAATCAACACTAAACAAAGTATATTCTGATGGTATTTATTTTGTAGGTTTGAGTAATCATGTTGGATATGTTCTCATAAAAAATAAAGAACTTTACTTTTTACATTCCAGTTATTGCGACAACAAAGTAGTACTGGAAAAAGCCGCAACTTCTCCCTGTTTTCAGAGTGATATTTATGTATTTGCCGAAATCACAACCAATCGAAAACTCATCCAAAAGTGGATTCAAAATACGCCAATTCCTATTCACAAATAATTCCAAAAAATCGTACACTTGACATAGTAAAATCTTCAAATAGTAACACAAAAACCCAGAAAAACGTTAAAAAAAACTTAATACGACATAAAAAATCTATTCTGCCGTATCTTTAAAGTCTTGACTAATTAACTCAACACTAAATACTCAATGAGAAAATCGTACTTACTGCTGTTTGTATGTTTCTGTTGCTATTCCGTATTTGGACAAGATTATTTTCCAAAAAATGACGGTGTAAAAACAGAAAACAATACGATTACAGCTTTTACAAATGCAAAAATTTACGTCACGCCCACACAGGTGATTGACAACGGAACACTTATTATCCAAAATGGAAAAGTTGTTCAAACGGGAACCAATGTTTCCATCCCTAAAAATGCTACTGTGGTAGATTTGACCGGAAAAAATGTCTATCCATCATTTATTGATCCATTTTCAGATTTTGGTATCCAAAAACCAAAAAGAAGTCGCGGTAATTGGAGAGCAGCACCTCAATACGATGCAGCACGCAAAGGATATTACTGGAACGATCACATTAGACCAGATGTGAATCCAATTGACAAATTTACCTTCGACAACAAAAAAGCGACCAACTTACTCAAAGCTGGATTTGGAACGGTAAACACGCACATGCACGACGGAATTGTGAGAGGAAATGGACTCTTAGTCGCGCTAAATACCAAAGCTGATAATAGCAAACGTATTTTAGACAACCGTTCTGCACAGTATTTATCGTATAAAAAAAGTACTACTTCCCGACAAGCCTATCCAACCTCACTAATGGGTAGCATGGCACTGCTTCGCCAAATGTACCACGATGCAAATTGGTATGCGAAAGGAAATGCAGAAAATACCGATTTGGCATTAGAAGCGTTAGAAGCCAACAAAAATTTAGTGCAAATATTCCATTCCGGAAACAAACACAACAGCATTAAAACTGATGCGATTGGTGACGAATTTGGCATTCAATATGTATTGGTAGGCGACGGAACGGAATACGAAAACATCAACGCGATGAAAGCGACCAATGCAGCGTTTATTATTCCGGTGAACTTTCCAAAAGCTTATGATGTATCCGATCCGTATGCTGCTGGCGTTATTGAATTGGAAGCCATGAAACACTGGAATCAAGCGCCATCAAATCCGAAAGCATTGGCTGATCAAGGAATTCAGTTCAGTTTTACCATGCACGACAGCAAATCGGGGACAGAATTTAAAGCAAACTTGCACAAAGCCATCAAATATGGTTTAGACAAAACCAAAGCACTGGAAGCATTGACTACAGTCCCTGCGAAAATTCTACAGCAAGAAGACAAAGTAGGAACGCTACAAAATGGACGACAAGCTAATTTTTTAATTACTTCGGGTGATATTTTTGATAAGAAAACGGTGATTTATGAAAATTGGGTACAAGGAAATCCAACCGTATTCAAAGACAAATCGCAAAAAGATTTACGTGGAACGTACACCTTTAATGTTGCAGGTACACAGTATGATGTGACGATTGCAGGTACGCCCGAAAAATTAAAAGCGACTGTTATGAAAGATTCTATGAAATTAGGATCTAAAATCACTTTTACAAATGATTGGTTACAATTTCACTTCACAACTGCTGATACAACTAAAAAGGAATTTATTCGTCTGACAGCACCTGTTCGAAATGTAACTTTCTTTTCAGGAAAAGCATTATTGGCCAACGGAGCAGAATCTACTTTCAACGCGACTCAAAAAGAAGTAAAAAAAGCAGCTGGGAAGAAAGATGGCAAAAAGGAGTCTAACATGGAAGCGCCTACTATGTTACCGATCTCCTACCCAAATGGCGCCTACGGTTTGGCAAACTTACCGCAACAAGAAACAGTTTTGTTTAAAAACGCAACCGTTTGGACCAATGAAAAGGAAGGAATTCTTCAAAATACAGATGTGCTCGTAAAAGATGGAAAAATTGCACGCATCGGAACAAACATCAGTGCTAGTGGTGCTAGAGTCATTGACGCTACAGGAAAACACTTAACCGCTGGAATCGTTGATGAACATTCGCATATTGCAGCATTTGCCATCAACGAAGCAGGACATAATTCTACTGCAGAAGTCAATATGGCAGATGTGGTAAATCCGGAAGATGTAGATATTTACAGAAACTTAGCAGGTGGCGTAACTACCATTCAATTGTTGCACGGTTCAGCCAATCCGATTGGTGGACGGTCTGCAATTTTAAGTTTACGTTGGGGACGCTCTGCCGATGAAATGTTATTTAAAGATGCTGCAGGATTTATCAAATTTGCCTTGGGTGAAAATGTAAAGCAAAGTAACTGGGGCGACAATGCAACAACACGTTTCCCACAAACACGTATGGGAGTGGAACAAGTTTTTATCGATTATTTCCAACGCGCTAAAGAATACGAAGCAAAAAAGAAAAGTGGCAACTATCGTTATGATATTGAGATGGAAACCATTTTGGAAATTCTAAATAAAAAACGCTTTGTGTCTTGTCATTCGTACGTACAAAGTGAAATTAATATGTTAATGAAAGTCGCAGAACAGTTTGGCTTTAACATCAACACCTTTACACATATTTTAGAAGGATACAAATTAGCAGACAAGATGAAAAAGCATGGCGTTGGTGGTTCTACTTTTTCAGATTGGTGGGCATATAAGTACGAAGTAAATGATGCCATTCCGTACAATGCAGCCATCATGCACGCACAAGATGTTGTGGTGGCTATTAATTCGGATGATGGCGAAATGTCGCGCAGATTGAACCAAGAAGCAGCCAAAGCGGTAAAATACGGAGGTGTTTCTGAGGAAGATGCTTGGAAATTTGTGACACTCAATCCTGCAAAATTATTACACATTGACGATAAAGTGGGAAGCATCAAAAAAGGAAAGCAAGCAGATTTAGTGTTGTGGACCGATCACCCAATGTCAATTTACACAAAAGCCCAAACCACGATGATTGAAGGAACTGTGTATTTTGATTTGGAACGCGATGCACAATTGCGAAGAAACATTCAAAAAGAGCGAACGGAGTTGATGAATATGATGCTTTTAGAGAAAAATAAAGGCATGAAAACACAACCGCCGAAAAAGAAAGACAAAGTACATCATCACTGTGATACCGTGGACTATTTTTAAACTACAACTGACATGAAAAAACATATTTATCTATACATAGTAAGTCTAACTGTTTTGATGAGTTCATTCAGTTATGCACAACAAACGCCGGCAGCGCAGCAATCACAAACAATTTCTATTGTAGGCGCAACGGCACATATTGGAAACGGCCAAGTACTTGAAAATGCTACCATTGTATTTAAAGATGGAAAAATACTGCGTGTGGGCACTTCTGGCGCTGCTACCGAAGGAAAAGTGATTGATGCCAAAGGAAAACATGTGTATCCTGGATTTATTTCCCCAAATTCAACACTTGGTTTGGTAGAAGTTGACGCGGTAAGAGCAACGCGAGATCAGAATGAAACGGGAAGTTTCAATCCACACATTCGCAGTTTGATTGCATATAATTCGGAATCAAAAGTTGTGGAAAGTTGTCGCCCGAATGGAATTTTGGTTGCACAAATTACTCCACGTGGCGGACGTGTTTCCGGAACTTCTTCTATTGTACAATTAGACGCTTGGAATTGGGAAGATGCTGCTATTAAAGTAGACGACGGCATTCATGTAAATTGGCCAAACAATTTCTCAAGTGGTCGTTGGTGGCTCGGTGAGCCTAGAGGATTGCGTCCCAACAAAAATTATACAAAGCAAGTACAGGAAATTCACAATGTATTTACCGATACCAAAAGCTATTTTAACGGATCAAGAAGTCCAAAAAACTTACCATATGAAGCCATGGAAGGATTGCTCAAAGGTTCGCAAAAGCTTTTTGTACATGTAGAAACAGAAAAAGGAATTTTGGATGCTATTGATTTTGGTAAAAAATACAATGTTCAAATTGTGATTGTTGGTGGTTACCACGCACACAAAGTGGCAACTACACTTCGACAAAACAACATTCCTGTATTACTACACAGAACACACTCGGTTCCTGAAATGGACGATGAAGATTATGATTTATCATACAAAAAAGCACAAATCTTAACCGAAGCTGGTGTACTTGTCGGGTTGGAAAACAGCGGACAAATGGAACGTATGAATACGCGAAATTTACCCTTTTTGGCAGGAACTGTGGCTGCACATGGTTTGGACAAAGAAAAAGCGTTGCAGTTAATTACGTCGAACACGGCAAAAATTCTAGGAATAGATGCGCGTTTGGGAACTTTAGAAGTTGGAAAAGATGCTACCTTATTTGTAAGTGAAGGCGATGCATTAGACATGCGAGGAAATATTTTAGTGCATGCATTTATAGAAGGACGCGAATTGAGTTTAGAAACGCACCAAACAAAATTATGGAAGCGCTATATGAAAAAATACGAAGGAAATTAGTAACTTTATAGAACACGTATTAAAAAAAAGAATGGTATGAAAACAATACAGAAATTTATTTGGGGAGCATTGCTTTTGAGTTGTATACACGTATCTGCACAAAAGACTGAGATGGAGGAAATCATTGATAAACATCTTGCTGTTGAAAATTTTCAACTGCCCACATTTTCTGAATTGTCGAATTCCATTGCTACTGAATATTCAGATATACGCGAGCGTTTGCCTGAGCTTTCCAATATTGGCGAACATGTAAGGAAGGGACTTCGACGCGGATTGTTAGACATGCATAGTGTGTCGGCAGCTTTTCGCAATTTAACACCAGAGCATACGATTTTGCCAGACATTACGCCAAGACGTTTTCAGTTGCGCTCAAGTTTAAACAATATTATGTTTAACGGTTTTGATATTTTTCAAGTCCATGCTGTAGGCGGATGGCGTGTTTTTTAAAATAGAAAACATACTTTTTACATAAAAAAAGAGGCTGTATACAAAGTACAATTTTCGTCAAACCGAACTTGATTTGGTTTCTCATAACAGTTGACATTCAACGCAATGAGATTCCAAGCCTGTTCAGAATGACATTTATAATGACTTTTTATACAGCCTCTTTTTCGTGTGATATTTTTCTTTTTCGATATAATTTCATACCAAATCTATTATAAAGTGCGACTCTAGAGGCGACGTTGCTTTGGCATTTTATAGTAGATTCTGTATACTTATCCTTTTG
>JBCCLS010000179.1:0-6750 GCA_039026835.1 Bacteroidota bacterium
AGGCACGAAAAATAGTATCGAGAAGTACTTTGAAACTAAAAAATAATAATAGTAAGAGATTCCCACTTTACTGAATCAAGTTCAGTACAAGCCGTGGGAGTACAAAATAAAATTTTGTAATGAAAATATTCAAATTCGGAGGTGCATCTGTAAAAGATGCAAACGGAGTAAAAAATCTGGTGCACGTACTACAAGAAGTTGGCTACGAAGATACATTAATCGTAATTTCAGCAATGGGAAAAACAACCAATGCGATTGAATTGGTGATCAAAAACTACTTTGATAAAAGTCAAGAATTACAGGCGTCTATTCAAGAAATTGCCAAATACCACAATGAAATTCTATTGGATTTGTTCCCAAATGAAAGTCATCCCATTTTTGGGAAAGTCAAGTTGCTTTTTGAAGAAATGCAAGGCTTTCTCGGGCGTAATAAATCGCCAGATTATAACTATGTCTATGATCAATTGGTGCCTTTTGGAGAATTGATTTCTACGAATATCGTGAGTGCATATTTAAACAGTATTTCTATCGAAAATACTTGGTTAGACACACGCGAAATGGTAAAAACAGATGCCAATTATCGCAATGCAACAGTAGATTGGGAACTCACACAGGAAAACATCAAACAACAAGTAAATCGCAACAAACTCAACATTACACAAGGATTTATTGGAAGCGATCCTAACAATTTTACGACAACATTGGGTCGCGAAGGTTCCGATTATACAGCCGCTATTTTTGCTTATTGTTTAAATGCGGAAAGTGTTACCATTTGGAAAGATGTACCTGGCGTGCTCAATGCCGATCCACGTTATTTTGAAAATGCACAACTGTTATACAACATTTCCTATCGAGAAGCGATTGAGTTGGCATTTTATGGCGCTTCGGTCATTCATCCAAAAACATTACAACCATTACAGCGCAAAGAAATTCCATTGTATGTAAAATCATTCCTCAATCCAAAAGCGGATGGAACTGCGGTAGCAAAAGGTGTGGGAATTACGCCCAACATTCCGTGTTTCATTGTAAAAAAAGAGCAAGTATTAATTTCATTGTCATCTTTGGATTTTTCGTTCATTGTAGAAAATAATATCAGTGAAATTTTCAAATTATTACACGATTGTAAAATGAAAGTAGATGTCATTCAAAACTCTGCTATTAGTTTTTCTGTCTGTGTGGATAATAAGTTCAATGCATTGGATAAATTACTCAAAACGTTGCGCTCAAAATTCAAAGTAACGCACTATGAAAATGTGTCATTGTATACCATCCGACACTTTACAGAATCAGCGATTGAAAGCTTGAAAAATAGTAAGGAAATCCTGCTAGAACAGCGCGCTGATCAAACGATTCAGCTAGTTGTGAAATAAATGATTCAAATTAAGGTTGTTTTCCTATATTTGTAATTCGCGTTAAAGTAAGTATATGGGATTGGTAACTGCAAAAGAAGTTGCAAAAGCGATCAAATTAGAGAAGTACGGCTTCATCGGAACCTTTATAGGTTGGATACTGATGAAGGTACTGCGCATCTCGGATTTGAATAAAATCTACGACAAACACAAGCATTTGGATGACCTTGAATTTCTGAATGCGTTGTTGGATGAATTTCAGATCAAATTTGAAATTCCAGAGGAGGATTTAAAGCGACTTCCCAAAGATGGAGCGTATGTTACTATTTCCAATCATCCACTCGGAGGAATTGATGGAATTTTGTTGCTAAAACTCATGATTGAGCAACGTCCAGATTACAAAATCATTGCGAATTTTTTACTACATCGAATCGATCCGCTAAAACCGTATGTGATGCCCGTGAATCCTTTTGAAGATCACAAAGGGGCAAAATCGAGTTTGGCAGGATTCAAACAATCCATCATGCATTTGCGAGAAGGCAAACCGTTGGGTATTTTTCCTGCCGGAGAAGTGTCAACCTATAAAGATGGTCGTTTGATTGTAGACAAACCTTGGGAAGAAGCTGCGATGAAGTTGGTACAAAAAGCAAAAGTGCCCGTTGTTCCAATTTATTTTCATGCCAAAAACAGTCGTATCTTTTATCGTTTGTCACGAATCAGTGATACATTCAGAACCGCAAAATTACCGTCAGAACTATTAACCCAAAAAAATAGAGTCATCAAAGTGCGCATCGGGAAACCTATTTCGGTGAAGGCACAAAATGAACATGAAAATCTACCAGATTTCACAGAATTTCTACGTAAAAAAACATACATGTTATCCAATACGTACGAAAAGCAAAATCTGTTGAGCAAAGTAAGCAAGGTGCCAACTTCTTTGAAATTGCCAAAATCACCAAAGGAAATTGTAACGCCTGTTTCGCAAGAAGTATTACAAGAAGAAGTAGCAAGTTTGTCAAAAAAACATCACTTACTCACCAGTAAAAACTATCAAGTATTTTTAGCGGAAGCTTCCGAAATCCCAAACATATTACGCGAACTCGGTCGTCTGCGTGAAATCACATTTCGTGAAATCGGAGAAGGAACCAACAAAGCGATTGATCTTGATAAATTTGATCATTACTATCATCACATGTTTTTGTGGGACAGTGTGGCGAAAAAAATTGCAGGTGCGTATCGCATGGGACTTGGAAATCAAATCTATGCAGCGTATGGAATTAATGGTTTCTATTTGCAAGACTTATTCCGATTTGAGCCAGAATTACACAAAATGATGAGTGAATCAATTGAAATGGGAAGAGCTTTCATCATCAAAGAATATCAGCAAAAACCGATGCCATTATTTTTATTGTGGAAAGGAATTGTACATACAACCTTGCGTCATCCACAACACAAATATTTGATTGGTGGCGTAAGTATTAGCAATCAGTTTTCAAACTTTTCCAAATCGTTGATGATTGAGTTTATGAAATCGCATTACTACGATCCATACATCGCGCAATACATTCACCCGAAAAAAGAATTCAAAGTCAAGCTGAAAGATGCAGACAAAGATTTTATTTTCGACGAAACTGCTGCTGATTTAAACAAGTTTGATAAAATTATTGACGAAATAGAACCAGGAAGTTTGCGTTTGCCTGTACTCATTAAAAAATACGTCAAACAAAATGCAAAAGTCATCGCTTTCAACGTAGATCCACTATTCAACAATGCAGTAGATGGTTTAATGTACATTCGCATTGCAGATTTGCCAGAAAGTACGGTAAAACCTGTCATGGAAGAATTCCAAGCAGAATTAGAACGCAGACTCAATGATAACGAAGAGGAATAACATTTGTTACTTTAACTTCTTATCACAAATTACATTACGAATACAAAAAAAGTCTAAAGAAGCGTCATGCTGAACTTGATTCAGCATCTCAAAAAAGTGATTATAAACTCTTTTGAGAAAACGAATTAAAGTTTAGTTTGACAAATTTTCTACTTTTCAATTTCATAAAATAAAAACTACATGAAAATCATCTCCTATAACGTAAACGGAATTCGTGCCGCGATCAAAAAAGGATTTTTAGAATGGTTGCAGCAAGCCAATCCCGATGTGTTGTGTATTCAGGAAACCAAAGCACAAAAAGAACAACTCGATTTGGAAGCGTTTGAAGCAGCAGGTTACAAATACAACTATTGGTACAGTGCACAAAAAAAAGGCTACAGTGGCGTGGCTATTTTATGTAAAGAAGAACCCAATCATGTGGAATACGGAACGGGCATAGAAACTATGGATTTTGAAGGTCGCAACTTGCGCGTTGATTATGACAATCTTTCCATCATGAGCATGTATTTACCATCGGGAACCAACGATGCGCGACTTAGTTTCAAGTTTCAATACATGGACGAAATCAAAGAATACCTCACGGAATTACGAAAGGAATTGCCAAACCTAATTGTATGTGGCGATTACAATATTTGTCACGAAGAAATTGACATTCACAATCCAAAAATGAAAGGTGTTTCTGGGTTTTTACCAGAAGAACGCGCGTGGATCGGAAGTTTTATCGACAGTGGTTTTATCGATTCATTTCGCCATTTAAACAAAGAACCAGGTCATTACAGTTGGTGGAGTTATCGTGCCAATGCGCGTGCCAATAACAAAGGTTGGCGACTCGATTACAATATGGTCAGTGAACCGTTAAAAAACAACATTACCAGAGCCACTATTTTACCCGAAGCCAAACACTCCGATCATTGCCCGATTTTGGTAGAGGTTGATGTATAATTTTGTCATTCCTGAAGCTTGTGCTGAACTTGATTCAGTATAGGCAGGAATCTATAAAATATTAAAAAGTTACGCTTAGTAAAGGATTAAAGTTATGTTTGGGCATTCCCTCCGACAAATCGGAGGTCAGGCTTTCGCCAGTCGCTTTTGCTCGTTATGCTGAATTTGATTCAGCATCTCACAAAGAGCTCCAACAAAGGCTCTATCCTTAATGCAACATCAAAACAAAAAAATAGAAAACAATAAAAAACCGAAAAAGAAAAGAAAATGAAATACTCAAAAATTCCACATACAGACATTGAAGTCAGCAAAATATGTTTAGGAACCATGACGTGGGGAAATCAAAATACCGAAGCCGAAGGTCATGAACAAATGGATTATGCCTTTGAGCAAGGTGTCAACTTTTTTGATACTGCCGAATTGTATCCAGTGCCTGCTACGGCTGATACATATGCCGAAACAGAACGCATCATCGGAACGTGGTTCAAAAAATCAGGAAACAGAGATAAAGTCGTATTGGCAACCAAAATTGCAGGTCCAGGGGATTATACAGCACACATTCGAACAACCGGTTTTTCACCTGATTCCATCAAAGATGCAGTAGAAAAAAGCTTGCAGCGTTTGCAAACAGATTATATAGATGTATATCAACTACATTGGCCAGAACGAAATACCAATACATTTGGACAACGCATTTACCAACACGATTCCAACGATCCGTGGGAATATAATTTTCACGAAAGTCTAGAAACTTTAGATGAATTAATCAAAGAGGGGAAAATTCGTCAAGTAGGAATCTCCAATGAAACTCCTTGGGGAACGATGCGCTATCTAAATGAAGTGAAAAATGGATTGCCGCGTATGGTTACCATTCAAAATGCATATTCTTTATTATGTAGAGGTTTCGATTCAGGTTTGTCGGAAATTGCAATGAAGGAAGGTTTAGGTTTACTAGCATATTCACCGATGGCGTTTGGCGTGCTTTCAGGAAAATACTTGGGAGGAAATTTACCAAAAGATGCACGTTTGACTTTATTCCCAAGATTTGCTCGTTACAGCAGTGAGCAAGCAACAAAAGCCACTGAAAAATATGCTGAATTGGCAAAACAACACGGATTGAGTTTGGCACAAATGTCCTTAGCATTTGTAAATCAACAACCATATCTCACAGGAAATATTATTGGTGCTACCAAAATGGAGCAACTCAAAGAAAATATTGCGAGTATTGACGTAGAATTGTCACAAGAAATTCTAGATGCAATCAATGCGATTCACAATGAAATTCCAAATCCAGCTGCTTAACGAAGTCTCAGCCTTCGTTGAACGACTTTTAAAAGTATAATTAAAATTTCAAAGTTGTTATCGCGAGTCTAAGACTCGCGATAGCCAATAAATTCTATTTATCTTAGTAATTGTTTTGCCTTCGCATGAATAATCTCCGCAACAGGCTTGTTCTGTATTTTGCTTTCCAGCCACGATAAAATATCTAAATACAAAAAGGCTCTTCGCTCGTACGGATCGTCTTCAAAACGTTTCAATTTGGCGTGTAATGCTTCAAACGCTTTCTTTACTTGATGTGGATAAATACTGCCCAAACCACGTAAAAATTTGATAAACTCTTTTTGCACCTCATGCAAATCATCCATTTTCAACAAATATTTATACGTACTTTTCAGTTGGGTTTCTAAATGGTAATCCAAGCCTAATTCGTAATGTGCCACTAGATTCAAAATTCGCGAAAAGCACAACAAATCTTCCCGCACTTTCAATGACTTGTTACGAATGATTTTCTGAAGATACGCAATGCAATTTTTATTATCGCCCGCACCAAAATACAACGACGCAATCTTGTAGTAGAAAATCATTACATGATGCTGATCAATTCTATTTTCAAACAAGGCAATACGCGCGTTTACTTCGTCAATCAAATACAATCCTTCACTAAACGTTCCTGTTAAAAAATGATAATTGATCTTATTCATGTACACATACAAAAAACTCAACACTTTCGTATTATCATTTTGTGGTACAATATTATTTTCAATATCCTGCTCCAACTGCTGCAACACTTCCTTAAACTTTACCTCATGTTTAATGTAAAACAGCGACTCTAACAGATAATGATTGCCTTTTAAATAAAATACCGGATGAATCTCCTTCATTTTCGGGTTTTGATTGAACAATTCAACCCATTTCAAAGAATATTTATAGCTCGATAAAAAATCTTGCGTCAAAAAACTATACCACAAATGCGCTTTGTACAGCCACAATTTCTCTCGAAACCCTAACGATTTAAGATCAACACCCGGCAAGCGCGCATAAAAATAATCCGTCACTTCCTTATAATCTTCTTCATTCTTCACATACCCAACTTTGAGCAACAAACCGTACAATTCGAGCGATAAATTAGACAACTTACTTGCCAATGCATTTTGAATACTGAGTTCTTTTGCTTCTTGTGTAAGCTCGTCTGCCCTACTCGACATACTTCGGGTAATGTACTGTGTTTCAATAATTTTTTCTAGCTCTACAATTTCGTATGCTATATTTTTTTCCTCATTCTCTAAC
>JBCCLS010000180.1:0-6741 GCA_039026835.1 Bacteroidota bacterium
ATTTTATGGAGCATAGCGAACATAAAATGTATCGAGAACTAATTGTTTACTCCATTTTCAAATTATCAAATTATCAAATTGACACCTTAGTAATGACAAATCACAGTTTTAATGTAACGTAGAATCGAGCGTAGTGAATGAGTTTCAACTACGCTCGATTTGATATATGAGAGTAGCTACTTACAAATTATACTTTATACTAAAAATCACATAACGCGGCTGAATGAAATACTCGCTCGTACTTGTTAAAAAGTTATTGGAATTATCTTGATTGAGCGATGTTGTGTTTAATAAATTGGTTCCACTGATGGAATATTCCCAAGGATTGTCTTTCTTTCGATAGGACAATTCTGCCGTCAAGAAATTGTAACTGTTAATCGTACGCTCTTCATTGCTGTAATTGAAATACGAGTAATCTGCCGTAAAAATAAAACTCTTCCAAAAATATGCATCGATATTCACAAACGGACTGCTGGTTATGAAACGATTGGAATTCATTCCCTGATCGTAGTCGTTGATCGTCAAATTGTAACCGACTTCAATATTCGGTGCGTATCTAAAATTAGTGCTGATGCGCGTGTTGTAATTTTGTGTGAATGATTCATTCACATTGCGCAAACCGTTAATTTCTTGATTGAATCGAGAGAAGGTCAATGTGCCTCCAACTGTTGCTTTGATTTTTCCAAACGTACGTTCAAAACGACCGTTGGCAGTAAATGTTTCATCTGCAAAATTAGAGTTAAAAGGTGTCGAAACCGTATTCGTACTCAAAATATCTGGATCGCCAGGCGTTGCTCCAGGAATGGTTAAGAATTGCGCGCGATTTCGAATTGGATCGACACGTTTGTTGTAATTTAAAAAGGCAAAAATATTTGTGTAATTAAACAGATTAAAACTAAAGTAACTCAAATTTAAATTGTGCGATAAGGCTTCTTCAAGTGTTCTGTTTCCTCTAAAAATAGAATTGAAATTACTAAACACTAATCCTTCTGCCAAATTATTTACATTGGTAAAATCGGTTTGCATTTGGTATCTAAAATTCAAGGTTTCCGAATCTTTAAACTGTACCAAAATATCCGCATCAGGCAGTAAACGCGTAAATCTATCTGTAAATTCTGAACCAAATTGCGCATTCTTCACACTGTATGCATGTGCTGTAATTCCAGGTGTAAAGGTGAATTTTCCAGATTTAATTTTATAGTGTAATCCCAAATAGGTATCTGTAAAATTATAGGTGACATCATTCACAATAGCTTCTTGCGGATTTGCCAATGTGAGTTTGCTTCCGCTATCGAGTAACTGAAAAATTTCAGAATCAAATTGTTGTGTGCTTAAAGTTGTTCCTGCTGTTAAATTGATATTGCTTTTTTGATTCAGCACGTACCAATAATCTACACGTGCGTCAAATTTGTTGGTTTTTACACGTCTGTCTTGTGCAATATCTAAAAAAGTTTGAGACGTATTTAAGCCCAAAACATCTGTGAAACGGAATTGTTCACTTTGCGCCAAACGTGCGTTGTAAAACGGATCTTCATCCTGAAATAAATGCTGCGCTTCCAAAGCAAAAATATGATTGTCACTCAGTGTGTAATAGTAATTTAAATTTTGATTGAAGCTATACGGATTTTGCGATTGACGCTCGTCAATATTCCCCAATAAAGAAGAAAAGAAATCTTCCGTTTCTGTCTGCTGTGACAACTTTCCAAAGAAATCATAATCCAATTGATTGTTACTATTAGGCTTATACGTCGAACTCAATTTGATCAATCCTAAATCACTTTTTTGACGTGTTACTGTTTCCGTCGTTTCGTCAGGAGTGTTTTCATCTATATAATCATTCAAGCTATTTTCTTGTAATTCTGTACGCGATCCTGAATAAATGGCAAAACCACTAATATCCCAGGTTTTCTTAGGTGAATAACTAAAGTTTGCCGCTCCAAATTTAGAATTGATATCTTTCGCGCGATTGTTTCGCAAGGTCAAAAATCCAATATCGCTTGTAGCAACATTAAAATTAGTTCCTGTATTTCTACCTGCACTTCTGAATCCGCCCGTAAAATTAAAATAATCGCGTCGCGTAAAGGGAATCGAACCAATATTATTGAAATCTGTTATGAGATTAACGCTGTATTTGGGACTGTAGTAAAATAAGCGTGGATTGGCAACATAACGTTCCTCAGGACCGATTCCGCCTGTAATTTCTCCAAACCAAAAGTTCTTCTTTCCTTCTTTCAGTTTAATGTTAATCATCACATTGTCTTGATCGTTTCCGAGTCCTTTCAATTGTGAAATTTCATTGCTATTTTTCAGCACTTCTACTTTATCAACCGCATCCGCAGGAATATTTTTAGTTGCGAGTTTGCTATCGCCATCAAAAAAATCTTTTCCTTCGACCATAACTTTCGAAACTGTTTTTCCTTCAACTTCAATTTCGCCTTCGTCACTAACCTCTACTCCAGGCAGTTTTTGCAATACATCACCCAATTTCCGTTCGGAGCCATTTTTAAAGGAATCAGCATTGTACACAATGGTATCGCCTTTGATGGTTACGGGCATTTCATAGGTTAATTCTACAGCTTCCAAACTCTTGTCTGCTTGCATAGTAAAATCTTTTTGAAGATCGGTTTCTTTGGTGGTTAGTGAATCCGTAATCGTTGCCAGACCTATAAAGCTTACTTTAATATTGTAGGCAGAATTCTTTTTTAGTGCCAATCGATAGCGTCCTTCATTGTTGGTAATTCCGTATGATTCTAGTGCGTTGGTTGCTTTGTTTAAAGCAATGACATTCGCCAGTTCTAAAGGCTTCCCGAGCGAATCTCGTACTGTACCTTCTAGTTTAATTTGGGCAATAGTCGTCTGTGCTATGAAACATAGCAGTATAAACAATATATTTTTCATTGGTGTTTTTCTAGTAGTTAGTGTGTTTTGAATTCGTGTGATTCTAATTTGATTGTTGCATACGACTTTGGATATGGAGCTAATTTTTCATGATAAAAACACTATAAATTTCTCGCATAAGTGTAACTGCGGAAAATATCCGCAAGGAAGTAACATGTTCAGTGAACAAGTTTACAAATCGTATGTTACGGTGAAATTAGTTTTAGCCTCTTCCCCGACCTCTGCCGCGACCACGATACATATCGCGCATTTCTTGCATTTTCTTTACAATTATTTCATTGTATTCTTCACGAGTTACGACTTGACCTTTGGTAGGTTCTTCAATGACTTCTTTTTCGCCTGGATTCATCACTATTTTGGAACATAAAATAGTGGTTCTATACGCGTTTACTTCCAAGATCAATCCTGGTAATCCCCAAAAATCTGCAGGTCCTTGATTGATTGGAATGTCTAACGTATACCAAGCTGTCACTAAAATTTCTTTCGGAATATCTACCTGACTAAATGGATCTTCGGCAGCTTTGATAGAATCTTTTTTCTTCTCTTCCTCTGTTTTTTCCTTGTCATTATTTCGTCTTTTCGGACGCATTGCACTAAAATCCATCTCGTCTACTTTTTTCAGTGCTGTTGCTTTGAAACAAAGATATTTACCTATTTGCTTGGTTTCGCCTTCCATTTTCCATTCTAATTTTGGCAAGCTATCGCTAATCAAGAATTTTTTTCCAAAAAACTCTTTTTCCTCTAAAATGATTCCTTTTTTAACGTCTTTGTACTGTTTTCCTGGAGAAAAGCTACTCGCCCACATATTTCCAAATCCGCCGCCACGGCCTCCTGGCGCTTCAATTTTTTCTTCTTCTTTAAAATTTGAAACCGACTGTGTGAAATCTAAAACATATACTTTTTCTAAGAAACTTTTCATACGCTCTTGGATTCGCTTTTTTTGTTCGGCAGACATTTCTCTTCCTCGGCTTCCCCAACTATCAAAATCCATAGTAGTTTTAGATTGATAGTAAGCTTTTCCTTGAAAATTTTGAGCAAATACGCCAGTTGTGCATAAAACTAAGCTCCAAAGTAATAGTCGTTTCATCTGTTTGGTCTTTATGTGTTTTCGTGTGATACTGCTATTAGTATATAACAGGCTAAAAAGTTACGTTTTTTAACGCCATTAAGACCGTTAATTTTTATAGGAGTTTAAGTCACTTTTGTTAAACTTTTCTTAAAAATTATTAGATCAGTCGTTTTAGGAGAATGCTTACTACTTTCACTGCTCCTTTTTCGTCTTTTAATTTGAGTTGTACAGTTTTGTCTTTTTGCTTGAGTAATTCTTTACATTTTCCAATATTATCTGCCGCAACACCATCAATTTCAAGCAATTGATCTCCTTTGCGCACGCCTTTCTCATGTGCTTCTGTGTCTGCGATGACATTGGTAATTTTGATCATATTTTTCTCTCTTGACAACGCAATACCACTTCGCGGAAACTCAAAAGCATCTTCATATGTTTTGTTCGGTTTTAGATAAATTTTTGCATTGGCATAATCCAAAATACAATTGAATCTACTGATGATTTTAATCCCTAAAATTCCAGCGTATTCTTTAGAAGCCATAACGCCCGAAGTGCTATTAGAAATGTCCATAGGCATTTCATCAAACATAAAATCAGCTAATTGTGCACTTGCTACTTTTCCAATTTTAAAATTTGAAGAAGTCGTTAAACTTTCTGCTTTAGTTTCGATAGTTTTGGAGAGTAAATTTTCTATGTTTTTCTCTTTCGCAAAAGGTGTATTGAGTAAAAATGTCATATTTGCACCTGAATCAAAGAGAAAGTTTCCACTAAATTTTTGATTTGTATCTAACGTAAATTCTAAATTAATCTCTGGAATCGTCGCATAATCAATTTCGACATCTAAAGCAGTATATCCAGATTGTTCCGAAATATCTTCCACACTTTTGTACAATCGCAATACCTCAGCATCAAAGTCAATTTGAGTGACATATTCTTTCATAACATTTGCCCCAATGATGCCATCAATTTGAAAGTTACCGCGTTTCGACAAACGTTCTAAATCGACCAAAACGGTATGTGCATCTTTCAAAACAATATCGCCAATTTGAAATTTTTGAGACAATGCAATGTTATACATTTCAGTGCCAGAAGCGCCTGTCGTGGGTTGTTGATAGTTGGCTTTGACACCAATTCGTTCAGCAACTTTTTCATCCAATACCACGGTTGAAGCACCTGTATCAAATACAAAGTTTAAAGGTTCTTTATGATCGTTTATTTTGACCTTAACATACATCAATCCTTCGCTTGTAAAAGGAATAGTCGCAATTTGTGCCGCTGCTTGTGATATACAACCAATAGCACAGATCATACAAATTACATAGTTTTTAAAAAGTGTTTTCATTGTTTTTTGATTGTTTTTGATGGTGATCATCCTCTGATTTCAATTCTGATTTCATCATCACCGCGTCTTCCGCGATAACGTTCTGACATTTCTTTTGTTTTCTTATCCATGATTTCTTTAAATTCTGCACCATTCACTTGTTTTCCTTTAGAAGGTTCTTTGATGCTGACTTTGTTTTTCGGATTTAATACAATTTTACTACATACCATCATACGTGTACCATCATTTACTTCCAAAATCAATCCTGGCAATCCCCAAAACATATCAGGTCCTGTAGTTACAGGAACTTCTGGTGTATACCAAGCTGTTACCGTTACTTTTTCTTTGGTTACTTTCGGTGTTTCATCATCTGAATTGACAGTCATCGACGTCATTTTTTCCATCTCAATGGTACGCGTAGCTTTGTAACACGTGTATTGTCCGATGAATTTAGTTTCGTTTTCCAGTTTCCAATCGTCCGTTTTTAATTCATCTTGCACTAAGAATTTTTTCCCAAGAACTTCCTGTGCTTGTGTATAACGTTTTTCTTTGGTGTTTTTATATAAAACATCCGATTGTCCATTGCCCACAACCATTACTTGAAAACCATTACTTTGTGGTGATGGTGCTGCCAATTGTTCTTCTTGTTTGTACACAGATTCTGAAGATGTAAACGTTAATGTATATTCTTTTTGAAACTGTTTTTGTAGCATAGCACTTAACTGTTCTTGCATTTCCTTATTAATACCTTGTCCTTGTGCGACACTGTCCAACTTAATGTCCATTTTCATACTTGTTTTATAGGTAGCAACACCTTGAAAGTCTTGCGCATGCAACAATGCATTGATCAACATGAAAATACCTATAATGATTGATTTGGTATAATTTTTCATAATCTGTTTGTTTTTAGTTATTGATGGTACAAATATGAAACTGTTTTTACTTGATTTTGGTTAACGAACGTTAACGAGTGTTAACCGATTGTTTTTATGTCAAATAACTTCTTACTTTTGAACTGTAATACTACTGATAATGAATCAAAAGCATTCTTCTTGGATTTTATATGGAATCATCGCAACCATTGCGATCACCATTGCCGTTCAAGTGTATTGGAATTACAAAAATTATAAAGTTAACAAACAACAATTCATCAATCAAGTACAAATAAGTCTGGATAATGCGGTTGAAGCGTATTATGCAGACTTTGTTAAGCGTGAAAAGATGATGTTTGTCACAGTTGATGCGGAAGGCAGACCTTTTAAAGATCCAGAAGCTTTTGAAAAATTAAAAAATGTAAATTTTGATTCTATTTTCACAACAATTGAAGAACGACTCAAAACAAGCACCAACGGGGATACTATTATTTTCGATTCCAGATATGGTCATATTACCAATTTGGATTCTGCAAATTTGAAAGTTGATATCAAGCAGTCAAAAAAATATCCTTGGTACATTC
>JBCCLS010000181.1:0-6736 GCA_039026835.1 Bacteroidota bacterium
ACTTCGAGTGATTTTGAGGTACGAAAAATTGTATCGAGAAGAGCTTGGAAGTTGATTTTAAGATAAAGTAAACAATTAGTTCTCGATACATTTTTATGTTCGCTACGCTCCATAAAAACACTCGAACTGACGTTTAGAGTTTCAAAGTCAATTTCAATTTCAATTTCCCCAAAAATAAACTCCAAACATGACAAAAGTCATTTTTTAGGACAGCACACCACAGTAATTTTGATTCATAACTTCAAATAGGTATGAGTGTTATATATGTTTTACTAACCATCAGTATTGTGGTCGCAATACTCTTCTTTGTCGCTTTCATAGTAGCGGTCAAAAACGGACAATTTGACGATAGTTATACGCCATCGGTGCGCATGCTATTTGAAGATGAATTGGTAAAAGACAACTCAAAAATAGAATTAACTAATAAGACAAATAAATAAGTACTATTATGGAAATGCAGCAATTTTATTACGATAATAAAATCGTTAAAAACTTCATCTATGCAACCATAGTTTGGGGAATTGTGGGAATGTTAGTAGGATTGTTATTAGCATTCTTATTTATGTTTCCAACCTTAGGCGAAGGAATTTCGTGGCTCAGTTTTGGTCGTTTACGTCCATTACATACCAACGCAGTAATTTTTGCCTTTGTAGGAAACGCCATTTTTGCAGGTGTGTATTACTCACTGCAACGTTTATTAAAAACACGAATGGCAAGCGATTTTTTGAGTAAAGTCAACTTTTGGGGTTGGCAGTTAATCATTGTAGGTGCTGCAGTAACCTTACCGTTAGGATACACTACTTCCAAAGAATATGCTGAACTAGAATGGCCTTTTGATATTGCCATCGCTTTGATTTGGGTAGCCTTTGGAGTCAATATGATTTGGACAATTCTAAAAAGAAGACAGCGTCATTTATATGTAGCGGTTTGGTTCTATTTAGCAACCTTTGTCACAGTAGCTGTACTCCATATTTTTAACAGTTTAGAATTGCCTGTAGGAGCCTTAAAAAGTTATTCCGTATATGCAGGTGTGCAAGATGCCTTGGTACAATGGTGGTACGGACACAATGCGGTAGCCTTCTTCCTAACGACACCATTTTTAGGACTGATGTATTACTTTGTACCAAAAGCAGCGAATAGACCTGTGTATTCGTATCGACTGTCCATTGTGCACTTCTGGTCGTTAATATTTATCTATATCTGGGCAGGACCACACCACTTATTATACACAGCCTTACCAGAATGGGCACAAAACTTAGGTGTTGCCTTCTCTGTCATGTTATTAATGCCTTCTTGGGGAGGAATGATCAATGGATTGCTAACACTTCGCGGTGCCTGGGATAAAGTACGAACAGATCCTGTATTAAAATTCATGGTAGTCGCCATCACAGGATACGGAATGGCCACCTTTGAAGGGCCAATGCTTTCCTTAAAAAATGTAAATGCCATTGCACACTTCTCAGATTGGGTCATTGCGCATGTTCATATTGGTGCTTTGGCTTGGAACGGATTCCTAACCTTTGGTATGGTATACTGGCTAGTACCAAGACTATTTAAAACCAAACTATACTCAAGAGGATTAGCAAATGCTCATTTTTGGATAGGAACCTTGGGAATTGTCATCTATGCATTGCCAATGTATGTAGCAGGATTTACACAAGCATTCATGTGGAAGCAGTTTCAACCAGACGGAACTTTGGTATATCCAAATTTCTTGGAAACTGTGACGGAAATCATTCCAATGTATTGGATGCGTGCCATCGGTGGTACACTCTACATCGTAGGAATGTTGATCTTAGCTTACAATGTGGTTTTAACCATCGTTAAATCTAAAAATAGAGTTACGGACGAATTGGCTGAAGCACCAGCACTGCAGCGCGTGTCCAAAAGACGTACACAAGGAGAAGGATGGCACACTTGGCTAGAACGCAAGCCAATCAAATTAACCATTTATGCTACGATTGCTATTCTTATTGGAGGAATTGTACAAATTGTTCCAACGATTATGATCGATTCCAACATTCCAACGATTACAGAAGTAAAACCATATACTCCGTTAGAATTAGAAGGAAGAGACATTTACATTCGAGAAGGCTGTGTGGGTTGTCACTCACAAATGATTCGTCCGTTTAGAAGTGAAGTAGAACGCTATGGCGAATACTCAAAAGCAGGTGAATTTGTATACGATCATCCATTCCTTTGGGGAAGTAAGCGTACCGGACCCGATTTGCATCGCGAAGGTGGTTTGCGAAATGACGCGTGGCATTACAAACACATGTACGATCCAAGAGGAATTGAACAAAACTCGATCATGCCAGCCTATCCGTGGTTGATTCGAAATCAGTTAGATACTTCCAAAACACAAGACAAAATGCGCGCTATGGTTACGCTGGGAGTTCCGTATTCTGAACAAGAAATCACAGACGCATTGCAATATATGGACGAGCAAGCCATCGGAATTGTTGAAAATTTGAAGGAAGATCCAGACTTACTAAAATCCTTCAAACAAGGAAGAGACATAGCAGCACAGTCAGGAGAGGAATTCATTGAAATTAAAGATCGTGAAATTGTAGCATTAATTGCCTATTTACAACGATTGGGAACCGATATCAAAGTAAAAGAATCACAAGAAATAGCATCACAAACTAAAAAATAATCAATATGTTGAAATTTATAAAAAATCATATGGAAAGCATAACGGGAATCGAAATTTACCCGCTCATTTCACTCGTCATCTTCTTTACCTTCTTTGTGGTGTTATTTTGGTGGGTCATCACTGCCAAAAAAGACTACATCACAAAAGTGAGTAACATACCATTAGACAATCACAATCCACAAAACAATCAAAAGTCATGAGAAATTTAATTCCAGCTTGGGTACGTGTACTCGTCGTTTTTTTCCTTATCATGATAGGAATTGAATACTTTATTGATTCTGGCGATAGACCTGCATTTATGGAAAGTCCAGAGATCATACTGTTTTTATTGCTAGTACTCCTCATTCTAATTGCTATAGAAGGTATTATGGCGGCTTTTGAACGAATTCTATTCAATAGTTTGGATGAAGAAGGCAAAAAACGCTATCAGGAAGAAAAAGAGCGAGTACCAAAATTTACCAAACTTAAAAGAATTTATGAACGATTGGTCGATTCAAAACCTGTGGAAGAGGAAGTAGAAATCATTCTCGACCATAATTACGATGGTATCAAAGAATTAGACAATAATCTGCCGCCGTGGTGGTTGTACGGATTCTATGCTTCTATTGTATTTGCCGGACTCTACATGCTGAAATATCACGTGTTTGATGGCGATGGACAATTTATAGAACTGGAACAAGAATACGCACAGGCACAAAAAGAAATTGATTTATACAACGCCAAAAACACCAATAATATTATTGATTATGATGCCGTTACCTTGCTTGCAGAAGCTTCAGATATTAGCGCAGGTAAACAAATTTATTCAAAAAGTTGTGTGTCTTGTCACAGAGCAGATGGCGGAGGCGGTATTGGTCCTAACCTAACAGATGCACACTGGATTTTAGGCGGCGGTATTAAAAATGTATTTAAAACTATTTCTCTAGGTGGACGACCAGGAAAAGGAATGGCAGCATGGTCAAAATCTGGATTGAAACCGAAACAAATTCAGCAAGTAGCCAGCTTTGTACTTACATTTCAAGGTACCACACCAGGCGAAGGTGCCAAAGATCCAGAAGGTGATATTTGGGTAGATCCTGATGCGAAAGAAATCATTAATGAAAAAGTAAACGATTCTACGGAAGTGGCTGTAAAAGCAATACAAAAATCGACTGCAATTGCAACACAAGTAGCTACTAATTAGATAAAAAAACAAATTGTGGAAACACCAGAAAATGAACGATTCAGAGATTCCATCGGAACGGTCAATGCGGAAGGAAAGCGTGCTTGGGTGTATCCAAAAAAGCCAAGCGGCAACTATTATGAGTGGCGTAAAATTGTTAGTTATGTGTTATTACTCTTTTTATTTGCCGCTCCTTTTATAAAAATCAACGGCAATCAGTTTTTACTGTTCAATGTGTTGGAACGCCGTTTCAATATTTTTGGATTTCCATTTTGGCCACAAGACTTCCATATGGTGGTGATCTCAATGATCATTGGCGTCATTTTCATTACACTATTCACCGTAGCGTTTGGACGTATATTTTGTGGGTGGATTTGTCCGCAAACCATTTTCATGGAAATGGTCTTTCGTCGCATTGAATACTGGATTGAAGGTGATCGAGGAAAGCAAATCCGATTGGATAAGCAACCTTGGAACAAAGAAAAAATTAAAAAAAGAGTACTTAAATGGTTTGTCTTTTTGCTGATTTCCTTTGCCATTGCAAATGTGTTTTTGGCATATTTAATAGGTAGTGATGTGCTTATTCAAGATATTTTTGACGGACCGTTGCAGCACTTGGGTACTTTTTTGCCACTGTTGATATTTACAGGTGTGTTTTACTTTGTTTTTGCGTGGTTTCGCGAGCAAGTATGCATCATTGCTTGTCCTTACGGAAGATTGCAAGGTGTACTTCTTGATGAAAAATCGATTGTAGTAGCGTACGATCATAAACGTGGCGAAGGTGAAAATGGACGTAAAAAATTCCGAAAAAAAGAAGATCGTTATGAATTAGGTTTTGGCGATTGTATTGACTGTTTTCAGTGTGTGCATGTATGTCCGACAGGAATTGACATTCGAAATGGAACACAACTAGAATGTGTAAACTGCACTGCGTGTATTGACGAATGCGATACGATTATGGAAAAGGTAAACTTGCCAAAAGGCTTGATCCGTTATGCAAGTGAAGCTGGTATTGAAAAGAAAGAGAAGTTTACGTTTACACCACGATTAAAAGGCTACACGGCTGTTTTGGGAATCTTAGTCAGTGTATTGATGGGAATGTTGTTGCTAAGAAATGATGTGGAAGCCAATATTTTACGCTTGCGTGGACAATTGTATGAGCGAAAAGCTGACAATATGATTAGCAATGTATTTACCTATAAAGTCATCAATAAAACTACGGAAAGCATTCCGCATGTGCAGTTCAGAATTCGAAAAGTGCCCGGAACCGTAAAACTGGTATCAACCACTAATGAATTTGAAATTCCAAAACAAGGAATTGCGGAAGGCACGTTGTTCATTGAAATACCCGAACATCAAATCAATAACGGCAAAAAGAAGTTGCTTATTGATGTATATAGTAATGAAAAATTGATAGAAACCACGAAAGTGAACTTTTTAGGACCGTCGAATTATTATTAGGTGTTGGGTCTTGGGTTTTTGGTGTTGGGTCGTTTCAAACTTCATTATGAGGAAGTATGACGAAGTAATGTGTTTAAATAAAACAAGATTTGTCTTTGAAAAGAACATTGGCACATTTTCAAATTAACAAATTGATACATTAAAAACGTCAGTTCGAGTGATTTTGAGGAACGAAAAATAGTATCGAGAACAGCTTTAAAAACTAAAATAGAATTAGAAATCGCATTAAGGATTGCGGCATTGTTGGAGCTCTTTGTGAGATGCTGAATCAAGTTCAGCATGACGAACAAAAGCGACTGCCAAAAGCCTGACCACAGAGTGGAAATGCCATAAAAAATAGAAAAGATGAAGATAAATTGGGGAACAGGAATTGTACTAGCGTTTATCGCTTTTATCAGTTTTATTATGTATTTCGTGGTGAATATGAACGTACAAGAGAAATACGATCATGATTTGGTCACGGATGAATATTACGAAGAAGAACTACAATATCAGTCGAATATCAACAAAGAACGCAACGCAAAAAAATTAACCAAAGATGTGCGTATAACGCAGACAGATGCTGGTATTGAAGTTCACTTTCCAAAAGCATTTGACAGCAATAGCATTAAAGGAAAAGTGTTCCTATATCGACCATCAAACAGACAATTTGATTTCGAAGTTCCTATTTCGTTATCGCATCACACATTGCTCATACCTGACAATCGTTTGTTGGGTGGTCGTTGGAACATCAAAGTGGATTGGAGCGATGGCAACACGGAGTATTTGTTTAAGGAAGAGATTATATATTAACAAAAATAGTATGATGACTACAGGTTTTATATTAGGATTATTGGGAAGTTTCCACTGCGTGGGCATGTGTGGACCAATTGCTTTTATGTTGCCTGTTGATCGCTCCAATACCTATAAAAAAAGTGTACAAATTCTCCTATATCACATTGGGCGATTGCTCTCGTATGCTACTATCGGATTTGTGTTTGGACTGCTCGGAAAGAGCTTGTACATCTTTGGCATGCAACAACGATTGTCTATTGCTATCGGCGTTTTGATGATTGTTGTCATTCTAATTCCCTACAAAATAGTTAGCAAATACAACTTTTCAAAACCTATTTTTAAAGTAATCTCAAAAGTGAAATCGAGTTTGGGGCAACAGTTTCAAAAGAAAACGTGGGATACCTTTTTTTCTATTGGTTTCTTAAATGGTTTTTTACCGTGCGGATTGGTGTATATGGCAGTTTTTGGCGCAGTTGCTACAGGAAGTATGCTCGAAGGAAGTGTATATATGCTCTTTTTTGGATTGGGAACAATTCCACTTATGACAACCGCAATTTACATCGGAAAATTTTTAAATAGTACTATCAAACGTCGCATACAAAAAGCCATTCCCGTGTTGGTGGTGATTATCGCGATGTTGTTCATTCTTCGCGGACTTGGTTTGGGTATTCCTTACATTTCGC
>JBCCLS010000182.1:0-6719 GCA_039026835.1 Bacteroidota bacterium
CGTTCCTAACTACAGAGAGCTATTTTTACCGAAAAAAGAACCCTATAAAAAGCGCTTTCTGGTAAAAACAAATAACAATTTAACGCCTATTGAAGTTACTGCTATTGCCTATTTTTTTTCGGAGGATAAAATTACATTTATTGTTTTAAAGAGTGGAAAAAAGTTTCCTATTGATGACTCTTTAAAAAAACTGGAGGATATATTAGATCCTACTGAATTTTTCCGAATTAACAGAAAATATATTATTCACATTAAAGCCATAGTCAAAATGTATTACAGCGCTAAGTCTAAAATTATGCTTCACATAGAACCAACTGTTAATGAACAAGTTTCTGTAGCAATAGAAAAGTTAGGGAAATTTAAAAACTGGTTGTCTATTTAAAATAAGTTTGGCAATACTCATAAAAAATAATCCCACGATTTTTCCATTATAAAACTTAACGAAACACTGTTAAACTGACACTATTTCTGTCTGTAATAATTGTAAAAAACGGTTGCTTACTTCTTGACAAATTTTGACATCGTTGTGAGTGCAATTTTTCATCAGAATAGGATCAAACGTGTGAATATTGATCGGTGTTTGCTTGAATTCTTTTGCCAATAAAACGGTTAACATTTCTAAAGAAGCTTTGGCTGTAGCATAAGCTGTCATTTGATAATTGGCGTAACAGAAATCGCTTCTTTTCATGTTTTCTACTTGTCCCATGGCACTTGAAATATTTACAATATGTGCATTTTCACTTTTCAGTAATAGCGGATGCATCGCTTGAATGGTCTCTACTACAGAAAAGTAATTTTCATCATACAATTCTTTAACCTCATCCATGTTGAGTTGTGTGAGTTTTTGACCAAATCCGTTGGCAATTTCAGCGTTATTGACCAACACATCGAGTTTTCCGTATGCTTGTTGAATGAAATTGGTTAGACTGTCTAATTCTTCTTTTTGAGAAAAATCGACAGCAACCAAACGTATATTGTCAAGATGTTGCGCTGTTACTTGTTCATACAGGTTTCCTTTGACGGCTAGTATGACTTCGTATTGTTGTTTTTGTAAGATGGTGGCAAATTTATGTCCTAAGTTATTGCCAGCTTCTGTAACTAATGCGAGTTTCTTTCGGTTCATAATACATTCTTTTTAATTGAACTCATTTAAACTATTAGGATGTAAGCGAGAAAAAAACAATTTTTAGCAAATAATAATAGTTTACATGAGTTCATCAATTACTAGACAAAGTTCGGAAGAAACTGTATCAAAAAATAACCAATTTGTAATGCAAAATGACCCAAATACTGACTATAGTGCTTGGCGAAATTTATTGGGAGTCAAGCCGCTGTATTTCTTGAAGAAACGCGTAAAATGTGTCGGCTCTTGGAAGTTGAGATGATAGGCAATTTCGGCAATGTCCATTCCTGTAAACGAAAGCATGGTTTTACTTTCTAAAAAGACACGTTCTTGGATGACATCTTTGGCTGTTTTTCCTGTGATTTTTTTGACAGTAGTCGTCAAATAATTTGGTGTTACATTGAGTTGATCAGCATAATCACTCACATTTTTGGAATCTACATACAATTTGTCTACCAATTGTTGAAATTGTTGTGTAAGCATTTGACCACGTGATAGATGACTTTCTGTGGTTTTATAATGTTCATAAATTGATTTGCAATTATACAGCACAGAAACAAGCATTCCTTCCAACATTTTTTGTTGATATGGATGTGGATTTTGAAACACCGAATGCATACGCGACATATCAAATTCTAGTGAAGCCTGCTCTTCATGCGTCATTAGAAAGACATTATTTTCTGAGAGTTTTAAAAAAGGAAATTCTTCAGTTAAGTTGGGAATGCTGCCTGCGATAAATTCTTTTCTAAATTGAATATGATAGCCTTTTGTATCTGCATCGCGTACCCAAGAAAATACTTGTCCAGGCACCACAAACCACAATGGTAAGTTTTCAAGTGCTACTTTATTAGTATTCAGATTGATTTTACTATTTCCTGTATTACTGAGAATGCCTATTTGGTAAAACCCTTGTCGATACGGCGGCATGCAACGTCTGCAAGTTGGATCGAGCGACTCTAAAGTAAAAATATCAAAGCTTTCAATATGACTTCTATGATCGTATCCTGTAGCTTCGTGTAAGTCGTTGCTAAATTCAAAAACAGGGATTTCTTTTTTGGACATGTAGTAAAGTTAGACAATTATCATATACGACCAAAATCTACTGATAGAAGGTATCTAAAAGTAGATTGGAAGTGTCTTTTTATAAAATATTCGTAGTAAGAATGGTCCAAATTAAAATACTAGCGCTTGCTAATAATATATTGATTAGGGTAATTTTGATTGTATTTTTCATGATATAAATGTTTTAGATTGTGTTATTTTGATAGTATAAAAGTACTACCGAAAACAGGTGTTTTGTTAACCAAAACATCGGTTAAAATGACCAAAATCTAATATGTTATTTGTTCAACATGTATTGTGTACAGCTACAAAGTGCATTCGCACTGAAAAAATTCTTCATACAATAAGAAAAAGATGAGTGGTTGCTCATCTTTTTGTGTTGAACGCTCTGCGTTTGTCTTATACAGTAGCTACAACCTTACGAAGTTTATATCTTTTTAACTTTTGGTTGCTGATTTTATGAATTCTTTATAATTCTTACGCTGTTTTCTGGATGTTTAACATGTTTTTGACTTAATTCTAGAACTAGAAATATCAGTTCGAGCATTATCGTAGATACCGATCGAAGCTCATGAGAACAGCTAAGAATTGTTGTTTTGAAAGGCATCTCGACTGCGCTCGATGTGACATACCATAATCAAATATATGTTAGAATGCTTATGTCTGGTTCAAATTATTTAATAATTATAAAACGGTTCAGTTCGTGAACTTTTCAACTCAAAAAACACGTCTCCAATAGAATTTGGATTGTATTTTGAGTCTGTTGAACTCACCATGCCATTTACAGAAACAGAGCCTACATAAATGCCTTCTGCTTTCAATTCATTGTGTAATTGTTTTGTGAGATTTTTGATACCTGCTTTTGCTAAGGAAACGGAACCGTAGGCTGCCATTGGATAGTCTGCAAATCCGCCACCAGTTAATAAAAAAGTACCTTTATTTTCTTTTAGATCGTTTCGTACCGCTTGAATGGTTGTCACAGCTCCTACAATTCCAACATTTAAGTCGTTCAGCAGTTCTTTTGGATCATTGTCCAACACATTCAATGGTCGTAAAACGGCTGCGTTGTAATGTACGGTTTCTATAGTTGGCAATTCATTTCGTAAAGATTGTATCGCGGTTGCTAATTCCTCAGGATTTCCCGCGTCAGCCGTGGCAAATTTAGATGTAATTCCTTGCTCGGATAGTTCTTGTGTTAGCTTTGCGAGCTTATTTTCATTGCGACTAATCAATCCGACAGCATATCCTTCTTTTCCAAATTTTTGAGCAATACCCATTGCAATTCCTGGACCTGCGCCAACGATTAGTATTGATTTGTTATTTTCCATTTTTTGGTCTTTTTATAATGAGTTTGTATGTTACGTTGCAAAAATACAGCGAGAACATACGCTACAGTTAACCATAATGTATCCTATAATGACCAAAATTTAATATTAAAAAAACGGCGACCTTCATATCTGAAAAATCACCGTTTCTGTCCAACACTAAATTATGCTATTGTATTGTTGTGCTGTTTTTTTATTTTGAGCTTTCTGCTGTTTTTAACTCTTGATATTTTTGTTCTAATTCTTGATCAGAAATGATTTCCCATCCGCCACCTAAAGCTTTGTAAATTGCAATGAGAGAAGTGATCGATTGTGTTTCGCTAATTGCCAATCTGTTTTCTGCTTGAAGCAAGGTATTATCAGCGTTTAAGTAGTCGATAAAGTTGTCTAATCCTGCATTAAAACGTTGTTTTGCAAAGTTTTTTGCTTTGGCACTTGCTGCTGAAGATTGACGCAATATTTCTCTACGTTGCAACTCGTTGGTGAAATTGCTCATCGCTGTTTTGATTTCTTCCAACGCTTCTAAGACTGTTTTTTCATATTTCTGTAAAGAAGCCAACGTCAACGCATCTTCTTGGCTAATTTTTTGTTTGACACGACCTAAATTAAACGCTGCCCAACTAATACTCGGAAAAATATTCCATGTAAACGATTCATTGCTTCCAAAGTTAGAAAAGTCTACTGCTGAAAATCCGATGCTTCCACCAAACTGAATTTTTGGATATAATTCAGCCACAGATAGATTGTATTTTGCAATTTGAATTTGCAACTCTGCTTCCGTTCTGCGCACATCTGGACGACGACGTAATAATTCAGAAACTTCGCCTACAGCGATACTTGCTGGTAAACTTGGCAATGGTTTTTTGCTGATAATAGTGTTGGCTAAGTTTCCTGGAACTTCTCCAATTAATACGCTTAAGCTATTCTTCAACGCTTCAATTCGTGCTGTTAATGGCGGAATGGTGGCGCGTGTATTTTCCAATTGTGCCAAGGCTCTTGAAACGTCTAAACTGTTATTCGTTCCAGAGTTGGATAAGCGCACTGTGAGATCGTAGGTTTCTTGCTGTCCTTTTAAATTTCGCTGTGCAATGTCTAATTGATATTGTGTGCCGCGTATTTCCATGTAGTTGCGTGCTACCTCAGCGAAGATCATCACATAAGTTGCTTGCATGTCTGCGATGGCTAATTGTTGATTGGCATACGCGCCTTTGATTCTGTTAGAGACTCTTCCAAACAAATCAGTTTCCCAAAACGCATCAAAACTGCTATTATAGGTTGTAAATGTTGGATTGGCTCCTGGCACAAAAATGTTTTCTCCTAAACGTGTTCGGGTATAATTTCCATTCGCGGTTACGGTTGAAAAACGGTCAAATTTTGTTCCTTTGAGTGTTGCGCGAGAAGCATACAAATTGGCAACTGCTGCATTGATATCTAAGTTGTGTTTTCTTGATTTCTCAATTAAGGTATCCAAAACAGGATCGTTAAATTGTGTCCACCATTCGGTAGTAATTGCAGCGTTTTCAAAAGCTTCATCTGCAAGGTTTTCTGTTAAATATTCTTTGTTGGTATCAACGTTTGTGTTGACATCAAAATCGCGTTTAGTGACTCCACAGGAAATCAAAAACAACGATAAAACGATACTTAGTGTTAGATTTTTCATTGTAGTATATTTTTAATGATGTTTTACTTTTTTGATACTACAAATGTACCGCGACAAACAGGGCAAGTGCTAACCAAAAACAAGTCGGAAATGACCAAAATTTAATATTTGGGGAAATTGGTGTGGGTTTTTGGTTGTTTTGTTGTGGAAAAGGGAAAATTTTTGCTGATACTAAACATTTAGTTCATGGCAAATTCCAGTAGATCAGTAATATCACCATTATCAGCTTTTTTCAACGAATTGATATACTTTTTTCTTGTTGCATCTGGCGTAACCATATTCGATTGATGCCATGAAAATATATCTTTCTTAAAAACAGCTTCCATAAGTATGTCTGCCATCAATCTAGAGTGTCTTCCATTACCATTTGGAAAACAATGAATAGAGACTAAGCGATGTTTAAATCTGATTGCGATTTCTTCTGGTGAGTAAATCTGGTGTTGAATCCAATACTTTGTATCGTCTAATAAATTCTTTAATTCAATTCCTATGTTTATCCAAGAAATACCAATGTTCTTTTCGGTTCTTCTGAATTCACCTGCCCATTTCCATACATCACCATACATTCTTTTGTGCAGATCTTTTATAAACTTTTCTGTTAGCACTTTTTCAGGTTTAAGTTTTGTGCGAATAGTCCATTCTACAGCTTTTTCTATGTTTAACTGCTCTAACTCATCCAATTCTCTTTGTAAAGTAATTGACGGCATTTTGAGACCTTCTTTTTCTTCTTCGTCTAAAGGTGTTTGTCCGTCTACGTAATTTAATTCTAATCCCATATAGATTTTCTCAACTCTCTTTTTATTTCATTAGTGAGATCTTGAATGGTATTATGTATCTTATGATCTCCAATTCCTTGATTTTCAAGTTTCATATTTTGATTGGTTCGCAATACTATTTTTCGAGCTAGCTTTTCTGCTTTAGTTTGAATCAAGTCATTTACACTTTCATTTTTAGGAACTAACGCATAGACAAGTTTTAAGTCCATTGCTGCTGCTACGTCTTTTAAAGAATTGAGTGTTACGGTGCCGTTGGCCTCACTTTCTTCAATTTTCTTTACACCTTGTCTTGTGATATTAAGTTTTGCTCCAAGTTGAGCCATTGTCATATTGAGTGTTGTTCTAATGGTATGTATCCAACCACGTTCAGGAATTAATGTTTCCTTCGTATCCAGAAAAGGCTGAAGCTTTTGGTCAAGTTGTTCTACTAAAAGTGCACGTCTATTTCTCATTTTTTTTACTGTATTATTATAGCTACAATCCTGAAAAGTAAACTTATCAGTTTACAAATATAACAAAAAGTAAACTCATTAGTTTACAAAAAATAAAAAATGTAAACCTGTAAGTTTACTTTTTACAATAAATCACAAAACAACTTCTATAAAAAAACAAAATTCGCTCCTAAAAATAGAAGCGAATTTTTAATCATTATGTGAGTTTATTTACTATAGTTTTCTAGCTTAATCATCTTGTCAGTTCGAGCGCAGTCAAGAACAGCTATGATATATATTTCGATTGAATCTCGACTGCGCTCGATTTGACAATTTATGTAA
>JBCCLS010000183.1:0-6717 GCA_039026835.1 Bacteroidota bacterium
TTTGTAATAAGCTCGTCTCTCTTACTCATAATAATGTTATTTTTTATAAAACTTGATTAATAATATATGTGAACAAAATTAGTTCTTCGTGTAATATTCCTACTTTTTATGGAGAATTCAAAAGATTTATTCGTTGAAAAACTTAAAATATTCGATTAACGTACCATCATTCTCAATTCTAGGTGTAAATACTTCTAAAATTTTTGGTCGTTCACTTTCTTCATAAAATGTTTGTAATTCCGATTGAAGCGACGTTTCATCATCTGCCGTGTAGTATTCAAAATGATACATTTCCGCTAGTTGTTTTGCCGTATGCGGATGAATGGTTTCAAAATAGGTATCAAAGTTTTCCGTATTCTTATTACCTGGTAAAATTCTGAAAATTCCGCCACCACTGTTGTTGACCAAGATAATTCGGAAATTTTTCGGAATATAATTGTTCCACAAAGCATTGCTATCGTAAAAGAAACTCAAATCGCCCGTAATCAATATTGTTTGCTTTTGCGCAACAATCGCGGTTCCAATCGCGGTTGATGTACTTCCGTCAATACCACTTGTGCCACGATTACAGAACAATTCAATACTAGCATCAATTTCAAACAATTGCGCATACCGAACGGTTGAACTGTTTCCTAAATGCAGAATGGTCGATTTGGGTAAAGATGCCAAAATTGACTCAAATGCTTTTAAATCTGTGAATGGAATCTGATTCAGATATATTACATGTTTTTCTTGACGATCTTTCTTAATGGCATCCCAAAAAGATTTGTACGAACTTTCAATTGGAGTCGTTTGCTCAAAAAACAAATCAAAAAAATGATTCGGATTCATCTGAAAAAAATGTTCCAAACAAAAAAAGGTATCAAAAGCTCTGTTTTCATGAATGTGCCAATGATGTGCTGGCTGATGTTTTCGTAAAATCGCTTTGATTTTCTTTGAAACGATCATTCCACCTAGTGTCAACAATACTTCTGGCTGAAATTTGGCTAACATAGCTTCATTCTTCTCAATCGGCAAAATCATCTGATCAATTTTGTTGAAAAATTTCTCATCACGCAAATTGGAAGTTGTTTCTGTAAAGACCAACACCGACGGATCATTTGCCAATAGTTCCCAATATTTTTTAGAAACTGTGTGTGGCGGCAACGTTCCTACCAAGACCATTTTCCGAGTAGCATTGCTCCAAATAGACGCAGCTTCAGCAATTTTTTCATACTCAATTTCCTCTTTCAATACCAAAGGCGCTACTTCCGGAAAAACGGTAGCTTTCTCTTGCATTATGTACAACGGTTCATCAAAAGGCGCGTTGATATGCACCGGTCCGTTGGTTTCCACCGCAGTATTCAATGCCGTATTGATTTCTTTTTCGTTGTATGTCTGAATGTGTTGTTGTAGTTCTTGTTTTTTTTCTTCTGATAATTGATGTGTATCCCTTAAAATCGTGGATTTGTGTGTGATGTCTTGTTTAAGATTTGCCTCGTAGTTGATATGATTCTGAAAAATATGCTTTTGGCGAATGGTTTGTCCGTCACCAACATCGATCAAATATTCAGGTCTGTCAGCGGAAATAACTACGACAGGTACATTGCTGTAGAATGCTTCTGCAATGGCTGGATAATAATTCAACATGGCAGAACCGGAAGTACAAATAACAGCTACAGGTTTGCCCAACTGTTGCGCCATTCCCAAGGCTAAAAAAGCAGCACAACGTTCGTCGACAATGCTATACGCATTCATGTTAGGATGTTGCGAAAAACTCAATGTTAACGGTGCATTGCGCGATCCTGGAGAAATCACTACATGATTCAATCCTTTGGCAATACAAAGCGAAACTAAGGGTTGGGCTAGTGGGATTTTTGAGTACTTCATTTCGAGTTGCAAAAATACGACTTTAACCCGAATTTTTTATAATACTCGTTTCATTATTTGCGATTTGGCAACGGTTTCCTGCCACTCTGATTCCGGATCAGAATCTTTGGTAATTCCGCCACCAATATACAAGATTTTTGTGTTGTCAATTAATTGCATGCAACGTAGATTTACATACAATTCGGAGTGACTTCGAACGGTTCTGTACGCACTATTTTCTTGGTTCTTACGATTGCGATTTCGAGACGTTTCTTCTTTCCGATTCAATTCGCCTAAATATCCTGTATAAAAAGCGCGATCGTACGCTTCTTCTTGTAGTATAAATGCTTTGGCAGCTTCCGTTGGAAATCCACAAATGGCAGGTGTTGGATGCAATGTGGTAATTACATCGCCAATATTTACATCCGCAGAAATTCGCCCAGAAATCATAGAACATAAGTGCAGTAAACTTCCCGCTTGCTGCGTCGTTGCTTCGCTGACAGATATATTGGTAGTGACATTTTTTAACTGAGTTGCTATAAAATCTGTTACAATTTGCTGTTCTTCTATTTCTTTCTGATTCCAAACAACCTCAGCATCTTTTTGAAACTTTCGTGTGCCCGCCAACGACATGGTTGTAATGGTATTTCCTTTGGAACTCACCAAAGTTTCCGGCGTGGCGCCAGCCCACATGCCAACTTTTGGGTGATACCACAAATAGACAAATGCCGTTGCATAATTCTCGCGTAAGCGTTCAAACAACAATAACGGATCAACAGTTGTGTCAATTTCTTCTTTGCGTGAAAGTACTATTTTTTGAATGTTTGAGTTGTGAATTGTTTCTACACCTTTTTTGACTAATTGTACATGTTTTTGTTGCGCTTCCGCAGATGGATTCATAGATACGGTTGCTGTAGGGTTTGAAGCAACTGTTTCCAATGCACCTTCCCAAACTTCTTCAAAAGGAATCAGCACAATCCTTTTCTGATCATCAAAAGGTGCCATAACAAAACCACTTTCGGAAAAGTCTGATACTGTATGTAATGCATCATCATGCTGCAAAACGGCTTTCACTTGTGTAGCGTTTGGTTTTCTGTACGCTACAAAAGGCAATTGATTTTGAATATGTTCAGACAGTTTGGCTAACATGAACAAATATTACTTTTCTAAAACAATCGTGGTCAATTTGCACAGCGAAATAAGTGTGTCTTGTTCGTCTACAACTCTAATTTCCCAAAGATGTGTAGTTCTACCTTTATGAATGGGACGTGCTGTAGCAAATACTTCTCCTTCACTTTTGCTTTTAAGATGATTGGCAGAAATTTCCAGTCCTTTCACCTTGTACTTTTTTGTGTCGATAAACAAATGCGAAGCTGTACTTCCTACCGTTTCTGCCAACGCCACTGTAGCGCCGCCGTGTAATAATCCCTGTGGTTGATGTACACTTGGGTTTACAGGCATTTTTGCTGTTAAAAAATCTTCTCCAACATCTGTATACGAAATGTTGAGGGTTTCTAATAAGGTATTGGGAACAATCGCGTTGAGTTGCGCTAAAAGTGCTTCTTTTTTAGGATTCATTTGATATCTTTATGGAAATTTACAGACTGTGCATTTTGCATACAAAAATACGAAACCCGAAGCATACTTTTTAGGATGAAAGAGAAAGAAATCGCGTATCAAATTACAAATACATACTCTACTTTGAACGAGTTGACATCAAAAACCAAGAATGTTTGGTTGGTTTGTCACGGAATTGGCTTTTTGAGTCGGTATTTTATCCAATATTTTACTGCGTTAAACCCAGTAGAAAATTATGTAATTGCGCCACAAGCTTCCTCCAAATATTATTTAAAAAATGAATACAAACATGTAGGCGCTAGTTGGCTGACAAAAGAAAATACGCAAGCAGAGATCAAAAATGTAATGGCAAACCTCAACGCCATTTATCAAGCAGAGCAAATTCCTGAACATGTTAATTTCTTCGTATTGGGATTTTCGCAAGGTGTTTCGGTAGCCATGCGCTGGGTAGCACGCCATCAAATTCATTGTGACAAATTGATGATTTATGCAGGAAGCATTCCCACAGAGCTGACTCGAGAAGATTTTGCGTTTATCAATCCCCAAAAAACAAAAATTCTGAACATTGTAGGACTGCAAGATGAATATTTTACCGAAGAGCGCATGCAACAAGAACATACAAAAATGCAATCACTGTTTGGTACTAATTATATATATAAAACGTACGAAGGCACGCACACAGTATCCAAAACTGCCTTAGATATGTTAACAACATTATGAAATGTAACGGACTTACCTACCTTTAGTACGGCAAAAACGTAGTTTAGTTATTTATTTTCTACATACTTTTACAACAGAATACACATCTGAGTCCATTTTATTAGTTTTTCCTAAGAAACCTAAAATAACTCAGTCTCATCTATAATAACCAATCAACCAACCAAAAAAATGCATGATTTCCGAGATCATGCATTTTTATTTTACTTTCTTTGTAAGTAATGATTACAACTACGCTACTTACAAAAACACTTAAAGAATATTTCGGTTACGATACTTTTAGACCGCTACAAGAAACTATTATACAGTCAATTTTTGACGGAAATGATAATTTGGTCATTATGCCTACAGGTGGCGGAAAATCAATTTGTTACCAATTGCCAGCTATTTTGCTAGAAGGCATTACCATTGTCATTTCCCCTTTGATTGCGTTGATGAAAGACCAAGTAGACGGTTTAACAACCAACGGAATTGCCGCAGCGTATTTAAATAGCAGTCAAACCACAAACGAACAACAGACGATTTTTACCAAAATTGAAAAAGGAGAAATCAAGTTATTGTATACAGCGCCCGAAAGTTTATCGTATTTAGAGTATATTTTTAATAGTCAAAAAATTAGTTTGATTGCTATCGATGAAGCGCATTGTATTTCGTCGTGGGGACATGATTTTCGTCCAGCCTATACCAATCTTGGGTATTTGAAAAACCGTTTTCCAAATGTTCCTGTTATCGCGTTGACTGCTACTGCCGACAAAGCTACACGAGAAGATATTGCCAATCAATTGAATATTCCGCATGCCACACAACATATTGCTTCTTTTGATCGTAAAAATTTAAAGTTGGAAGTGCGTCCTGCAAACAATCGCATCAAACAGATTATCAATTTTATTGAAGATCGCCCAAATGAAAGTGGTATAGTGTATTGTTTGAGTCGAAAAGCTACGGAAAGTGTAGCAGAGAAACTTAAACATGCTAATATTAATGCCATTGCTTATCACGCGGGAATTGGGCATGAATTCCGAGCAAAGATTCAAGAAGATTTTATCAACGACACATGTCAAGTCATTTGCGCCACCATTGCTTTTGGGATGGGAATTGACAAGTCAAACGTGCGTTGGGTAATTCATTATAATTTACCAAAAAACATTGAAGGCTATTATCAGGAAATTGGTCGTGCCGGGCGTGACGGATTGCCATCGGATACTTTGCTTTTTCATAGCTATGGTGATATTATTCAGTTGAAGAAATTTGCCGAAACCTCAGGAAATGCCGAAGTGCAACTTGCCAAACTCGATCGTATGAAAGAGTATGCAGATGCGTTGAGTTGTCGCCGAAGAGTGTTGCTCAATTATTTTGGCGAATTGATTAGTGAAGATTGTGGCAATTGTGACGTGTGCATGAATCCGCCACAGTTTTTTGATGGAACTATTATTGCCCAAAAAGCCTTATCTGCCGTAGCGCGTGTTAAAGGCGAAGAACCTATTGGCACTGTGATCGATATTTTACGTGGCGCACAAAATAGTGCTGTGTATGACAAAGGATATCAGCATTTAAAAACCTACGGAATCGCTAAAGATATCGCCTGGCAAGATTGGAAACAATACATTACACAATTGATCAATCAAGGATTTTTAGAGATTGCTTTTCACGAGCGAAACACCTTGAAGCTTACAGAGTTTGCAAAAGAAGTGCTGTTTACAGGGAAAAAAGTTGCCTTGGCAAATTTGGTAGAAGCTGAAAAAGTGTTAGAAACAAAGAAAAAGAAAGCTCCCAAAGCATCTAAGAATTCATTGTTTGAACGTTTGCGTGCATTGCGTTTGGAAATTGCACGTGAGGAAGGCGTTCCTGCATATCAAATTTTTAATGATGCTACCTTACGCGAAATGGAAGCAGAACGTCCAATGTCGGAAGAAGAGTTGATACGTATTAACGGAGTTGGTCGAGTGAAGTTGATGAATTACGGTCATCCGTTTATTAAAGAGATTATCAATTTTTCAGATGAAAAGAAAAAGAAGCGAAAAGTAGATACTGCCGAAAAAACCTATGAATTGCTACAAATAGGATTGTCTGTCGAAGAAATTTCTATAGAACGCAATTTGGCGGAAAGTACAATCTTTTCACACATTTTCAAGTTGCACAAAGCAGGAAAAACCATTGATCTACATCAGTTTATTGACAAACAGGATTTGGAGAGCATTCGCGAAGCAAAAGAAAGCTTGAAACATCCTGAAACATTACGACCGTATTTTGATCATTTTCAAGAAGCTATATCCTACAATACTATTAAAGTTGGTTTGATGATTTTGGATAATGAAGAAGTATAATTTTTTAGTTTTTTAAAATGCTTTAAATATTTAACGTGAGTTCGATACAAGAAATCACTATATAGTTCATAATTCACTGAAAAATAGCTAATTGTTAGTTCGAGTATTACTGAAAGTACCTAGCGAAGCTCATAAGAACAGCTAAGAATTAATATTTTTAAAGGAATCTCATGAGCTACGCTAGGTGCCTACGGCAATGTTTAATTTGACATATAGTGTAAATTATTCATAATCAAACACATAAATAAAA
>JBCCLS010000184.1:0-6706 GCA_039026835.1 Bacteroidota bacterium
AAATTTATAAAAATCTTAAAACCAAGAATATGTCTCTTATTAGATCATTTCTATTTGTAGTTGCTTGCTTAAGTGGAGTTATTGCTTCTAAATTTATGTATCATCTTTTAACTCCTAATGAATATTCTCGAATTTACAGCGACTATGCGGCAAACGGATATGCAACTGGCGCGTTAGGACTATACATTCTTTGTGGCTTATGTTTGTTAGGATTGGCGATTACATTTCTCAAAGAAGAAGCATAAAAAACGCCACAACAATTTTGTTATGGCGCTTTTTGATAAAATGTGAATGGTATATTATTGTACGTAAATCGCAGTCTGTCCGTATTGGAAGTGAATTGGCACATGTCCAGGATCTGCTTTGAACATATATAAATCTTCAACGGGCTTTTCAAAAACCATGATGATATCAGAACCTCCAAATCTGAATTTACCAAATTCGCGTCCTTTGACAACTTTGTCGCCAACGGCAATTAGTTTTTCTGCGGGAACACCTTTTGGTGGATTGTCTTTCGTATACATCATCACACCAGAAACTTGTGCCATTCCAATTGGTAAAATTGCTACTTTCCCCACTTTTTCGCCACCATCTACAATAACGAGTCCTCGTGCCTGACTGAATTCGTAACTGTCTTCAGAACCGTCAGGTGCATCCCACTGTCCTTCTGTTAAATCTACATTGAGATATACTTTTCCTTGGATATCACGAATTTCCAACACTTCTCCACTAACTGGTGTATGAAAACGGTGATAATCGTATGGTCCTAAGAAATAGTGAACAAAAGTCCCACCATAAAAATCTTTGGCATATTTACTATTGGCTAACAATTCATCCACAGTGCCAATTGTATGTGTGTGTTTTAAACGATCTTGTGTTACGCTTCCGTCTTTATCTAATACATTTCCCTGTGAATCAATCTTATAATCTTGCTTAAAGGTACAATCAGCCGGCGCAACTACTGCTGTATTATCATCTGGTGATGCAATTGGTCGCAGTGGCGAAAGTCCCGTCACAGCATCAGCACCGTTAAATTCTCTGTAAAAGAACTCATTAAACGTAGTCCAACTTTCAGAATTGTCGCCATATAATGGATAATTATACATTGGGTTGTGTCGGAACGAGTAATAGCTTTCTTTGGTTAACGAAGCGGTCGTATCTAAGAAACTTCCCCAAGCTTTGGCAAATGTTACCAACCAAGCTGCAAATTCAGGGAAACTTTGCAATGACAATCCTGAACCTACTACTTTTTGATCTACCAACCAGTAAAACTGACATAATAAATCGTATACTTTTTGATTGTATCCGTTGGTTTGTGAAGTACTTTTCCAAGCATCTGGATAATTTGGATCATCACTCTCGTCAGGCACCAAGCATACATACATATCTAAATAATCGTAATAATTCTCAATGGTTGTTGGCCATCCATTTCCGTTAAACTCATCATTATACGCATTATACAAGTCGGAGTCTAAACTTTCTTTTGCAGAAATATTCGCAGCTTGCAGTGACAAAAGCAACGCTGATTCAATTTCTGGTTTTTCTTTCAATAAGGCTTGTAATGCTACCACAACTGGGCTATGTGCTAAATGTGCTGGTTTTTTCATTAAAATAAGGTTTAGTTTGATTTGTTTCAAATATAGATGTTATCCTTATTGAAAATTAGCGTAAAATTCTCCTAATTTAAAAAGCACGTAGATTTGCGTACTTTTGACATCACAACTAATTCAGATGATTCACATACGAAAAGCAACAACGAATGATATAGCAGCCATCTCGCAAATTGGCAGGACTACATTTTTGGAAACGTATCTTCCCAATACGCCAAAAGAAGCGGTGGAATCTTTTGTGGAACATGCGTTTGACTTGGATACGCTTCGCGCAGAATTTAAGCAGGAAAGAGTATATTATTTTTTATGTTTTTTAGAAGAAACGCTTGTTGGCTATGCTAAGATTGAGCTCAATTCACCTAATAATACTGTAGAAGCAACTCGGGTTACGAAACTTGATCGTTTTTATGTGTTGAAAGCATTTCACGGACAAAAATTGGGTGCACAACTTTTCAATCATCTTGTACATTTTTCCAAAACGCAACAGCAGCAAGGAATATGGCTGTATGTACTTATTACCAATGAACGTGCCTTGCGTTTTTATACAAAGAATAACTTTCAAATTGTGGGCGAATACGATTTTAAAATCTCAGAAACGCGATACAATCCAAATTATGTGATGTATTTGGCATTTTAGTATCATTGTTCATTCAGATTTTATAGTAGCTTTACTCATGAAAAAATATATTCCGTTCCTATTATTCATCCTCTTTTTGAATGCTTGTCAAGATGCCAAAGTCACACAATTTATCTTGTTTGATGAGGAATTTACATTTACATACAACGATGCTTTGACATCTTCGCCAAGCAAATCACATTATTATATTACGAATGAAATGCTTTCGCCAAACATTCCAAAAGATTGGACACAACCAATTGATTACAGAAATGGAACCGTTCATATTCGCATAGAAGTAATCAAAAAACCCAAAGGCAATGCGCCTACAAAATGGACGCTTTGTTATATTCCCAACAAAGGAATAAACAACATGTACGGTTGCACGTCAACAGATGTATTTACAAGCGAAGGAATTTATGAAAAAGATGTTGCTATGAACGAATTTTGGGAAAATGAATCCATCATTTGGTCAGAAGGTATCAAACAAATGGATTTGGTGATAAAAGATGATAGTGGCGGACAGGGACATGCACACAAACGTGCTGATCATGAAAAGTTTTTTCCTACTACAGTCAGAATCACCATGATTCAAGTTGCCAAAAATGCTACCTACGATGCTTCCATGTTACTAAAAGAATAACAATCTGATTATCAAAATGATAAAAAACTCACAATATTTTCACAAAAAAAGTATTGAAATATTGAAATAAAAACTTACTTTAGTGATTGTAAAGTACAGCATACTCATCGACTTTACACACTGAATTTTCAGTAAAAAAATATAATTCTCAAATTGCCCTTTGAGAATTTATTATAGCCCATATATCAGCATACTACAAAATTAGAGATTAGAAATTGCGCCCACAATTCTGTTCTTGCATTACGTATGGTTATACATGAAAAAGATGTTTTTTACACAAAAAACAGCCATAAATTCATCTATAACCTAACAAGGTGTTACCAAAAATTGAAATAATCAAAAGTTATATTCTTAACAACCTTTAAAATAACCTACAAAGTATGATTGACACTTTAAACCAAATTATTGAAGATGGCTTTCGCAGAAAGCTAGTTCACAATTTTACAACTCCCGATCCGGCATTGCCAGATAGTTCAATTGTGATTGATGACAACGAAATGATTCACTTTGGATCGTGTAGTTATCTAGGACTCGAAAAAAATGAAGCGCTACAAAATGGTGTTGTCGAAGCAGTTCAAAAATATGGAACACAGTTTTCCTCCTCTAGAGGCTATGTGTCTGTGGATTTGTATCAAGAGTTGGAACAATTAATGTTTCAAATCTTTCAAAAACCTGCTATCGTATCTGCCAGTACCACTTTAGGACATTTAGCAACTATTCCCGTATTGGTTGGTAAAAATGATGCCGTTATTCTGGATTTGCAAGTACATTCAAGCATTCAAATGACTGTGCAACAGTTGAAAGCCAAGAATATTCCGATACATATTATAAAGCACAATTGTATGGAATCGCTGGAAAAACAAATTCAAAAGCTCTCGAACAAACATGAAAAAATCTGGTATTTTGCAGATGGTATTTATTCCATGTATGGCGATTATGCGCCCTTTGAAGAGCTAGATACATTGTTGAATACGTATGATAAATTTCACCTTTATATTGACGATGCGCATGGTATGGGCTGGGCTGGCGAAAACGGTTGTGGTGTGGTTTGGACAAAGATGCAACAATCAGAAAAGATGATTTTAACAGTTTCGTTGAACAAATCGTTTGCTTCTGCTGGTGGCTGTATTGTTTTTCCAAATGAAGAAACTGCGAAAAAAGTTCGAAATTGTGGACCAACGTATTTATTTTCAGGACCTATTCAACCGCCAATGTTGGGCGCGGCGATTGCTTCTGCGAAGTTGCATCTTTCGGAAGATATTAAACCTTTGCAAAATCGTATTTGGGATTTGATTCAATATACCAATCAACGCTTGGATGAACTCGGTTTTCCACAATTCCAAAAAACAGACAGTCCTGTATTTTTTATTCCTGTGGGACTTCCCAAAATATGCTACGACATCATTCACAAGATGAAAGAGAAAGGATTTTTTGTAAATACAGCCTCTTTTCCTGTAGTTCCGATGCGTAAAAGTGGTATTCGTTTTATGGTGAATAATTTTCTCAATAAAGAAAAAATTAATGCCATGCTTGTAGCACTTTCAAAAGTATATTCAGAAACGATTTTTGCACATGAAATGACCTATGAAAAAATTGCACGGACATTCTTCATTCCTCCATTCTATATCAATGTGGAAAACACGAAAATCAAGACAGTGAACACAAACGAATTGACAGTGCATGTGCATCGTTCTATCAAAGAGTTAGACGAAAAAGAATGGAATAAAACCTACTCCGGAAATGGTACATTAAGCTACTCTAATTTGACACTGATTGAAGATGTATATTCACATCAAACACAACCAGAAAACAATTGGGATTTTTATTACCTCATCATTAAAGACACCGAAAATAATATCATTCTTAAAACACCAATAACAGTGGCATTGATTAAAGATGATATTTTTCATCCAGGGTATGTGTCTGAAAAAATTGAAAATTTACGCTTAGAAAACACACCGTATTTTTTAACGTCCAAAACTGTCATTACGGGAACGCTGATCACCAAAGGAAAACATGTATACATAGATTACGAAAGTACACATTGGAAAAAGGCATTGACCTTGTTTATTGAACAACTTAATAAAGTGGTTGAAACAACAGATGCTACCAAAATTATGATTCGCGATTTTTATGGACAGCAAGACAGTGAGTTTGAAACTGCCATGTTAGAGCGCGGCTTTGTAAAGTTTCAGCTTCCCAATAATATGGAAGTAGAGCAGTTAACGTGGACGGACAGGAATCAGTATTTGCAATCGCTTCCACAGAAATATCGCTATAATGTGCGAAAGGAAATTATTCAGTACGAACCTAACTTTGAAACATCGTATACAAAACCAAATAGTGACGCAGAAATCAGTCAGGTATACAAATTGTACGAGCAAGTGTTCAACAAATCATACGATTTGAATGTGTTCAAATTGACATATGAATACTTTCAACGCATGTGTACTTCTGAGGAATATGATGTCATTCGTTTGTATTTAAAAGACGAAGGATTGTCCAATGAAACACGTTTGGTTGGTGTCATGTTTAGTCACATCCACGAAGATATTTACAACGCATTGATTGTAGGATTGGATTATGACTATGTGTACAGTCACAAGACATACAAACAAATTCTCTTCAAGACATTACTGAGAGCCAGAGCGTTGAACTGTCGAAAATTAGATTTGGCCTTTACGGCAGAAATGGAAAAGAAGAAAATTGGTGCCAGACCGAAAGAAGTCTTTGCCTACATGCAAGCTACCGAACATTTGAAAGGAAGTATGTTGGAGTTTATGTAGTATTTAAAGAGTGTTGTCTAAAGTTGAGCTGTCGAAAGTCTGGAGACTTTAGACAACACTCAGACTTTCGACAACACAGACTTTAAAAATTGTGTCGGTGTAATCATTTCGTGCTTTTTGAATTGTCGGTTGAAATAACTCGTATTATTGAATCCAGATTTATACGCAATATCAGAGATTCTTATATCTTTTGACTCTTTGATGAGTTTTTTGGCAAACTTTATTCGCTCAGCATTAATATAATCGATTGGAGAAATTCCTAAGGTATTTTTAAACTGCTTGTGAAAGTGCGATGTACTCATATACGCTTGTTTTGCCAGCGCTTCCACATTGATATCTTTATTGGTTAAATGTGTTTTGATGTATTTAATGACCGATCCAATACGCGTATCACTAAACATCTGATCTGTATCGTTCATGATCAAGGATTTCGCTTTGGTTTGCAACAACCGAACAATCAACTCTTGAATCATCAAATCGAGCAATACATCTTTGGAAGTGCTATCGTTTGTAAAAGTGTAGGTTAGCCGCTGCACCAAATGATTCACATCTACATTGTTGATCAAATGTGAGGCGGTTTCGTCCAAATTCCAATTATTGTTCTCGTTTTCAATCTCAACCAACTGATTAAATTTCCCCACAACTTCTTCAATTTTTGTTGCATCAATTCCCAATGCTAAACATTGCGTTGGCGTATCTTCCGTAGCTAACGGGAAATCGATCACCATTTCCTTATTGGTAGGCATCACTACTGATTCACCAGGAAAAAAATCAAACGCTTCAAAACCTTCTAAATGCATCACTTTCTTTCCTGTGAGCATGCTGGCTATAATAGGAAAATCGAAGGTTAGTGACACTTTTTCAGCGAAAGCGTAGGTTTCATAAATATTTAGTTCTGCATAATCCGAACTGTAGGTAGTTCTGTTTTCGACTAATGTGGTTAATTTCCGATGTTTTTCATGTTGGTGTAATAAGGATTGCATATTCAAAATGGTCAAAAGTTAGGTGTAGTTTGCCAATATAATAGATATGTGCAAAAGTTTAATATATA